>PMNP01000016.1 GCA_003161755.1 Ignavibacteriota bacterium
ATGTGGTGACCATTCTCGCGAGCCTCGCGGCCCTTACTGTTGCAATGATCCAGGTAACAAAATAGAACCCGATGCCTGATCCGTCACCGACATCAAAGCGGGCGGTAACATTTCGCGACTTCTTCGTCCCTGTCTGGGCCGAAAGAAAAAGGGTGCTTATCATCTCGTTTGTCGTGGGGTTCTTGACACTCGGCGTTAGTTTCCTTTTGCCGAAATACTACCGGGCTAATGCAGTTATTCTTCCGGAAACGGACAAGAACAAGCTAAGCTCAATGGGTTCACTTGCAGGGCTCGCTTCTCTGGCGGGAGTCAACGTTTCCGGAGGAGACATATCGAGATTGTACCCGGTCATCCTAACCAGCGAGTCAGTGCTAACCGAAGTGCTGCAAAGGCGATACGCCACAGAACGATTCAAGGACTCCGTGAACCTGGTTCAATACATGGAATTGGNNCATGTCTTGAACGCGGCTCTCAGCGAGATGGACCTGTTCCTCCGGGAAAAGAGATCAACGGGTGCTACCGAGCAGAGGAAGTGGATCGAATCCCGACTCGTCCAGGTGAATGCTGAGCTTCGGAATGCGGAAGAGGCGTTGAAAAACTTCCGGGACAGGAACCGGCGCGTAACGGATTCACCTGAACTTCTCCTTGAGCAGGAGCGGCTTTCCCGGGAGGTGCAGATAAAAGGGACGATTGATCTGGAACTTCGGAAGCAGGCGGAGATTGCCAAGATTGATGAAATCAAANNCTTCGCAGTTCGTTCTATTTATGGTAAGCGGATAGGGGATTACATGAATGCGTTGACCTAGCATTTCACTTCTCACACTTCCACCTCCCAGAATATCATGAAAGTGCTTATCACCGGGGGCGCTGGCTACATCGGCTCGCTCCTCGCCGGCGTTCTCCTCCAACGTGGCTACTCCGTCGTCGTTATTGATGACCTATTGTTCGGAGGTGATTCGTTGCTCGCCTACTTGACCCATCCACAATTTGAGTTTCACAAGGCAAATGTAACTGACAAGGAAGCGATTCGACCCTTCTTCGCGGACGTCGATCATGTGATCCACCTAGCGGCATTGGTCGGCTTCCCTGCGTGCCAGGCGGTCGGGCCGCAGGTTGCATGGCTGTACAACTTGCAGGGGACGAAAAACGTATACGAGCTCGCCCGGGAAAGAAAGGCCAAGCGATTTGTGTTCTCTTCCACTTACAGCAACTACGGAATTGCCGAAGGGGATGCGCCGGTAACTGAGGAATCACCGCTCAATCCTCAGTCATTATATGCCGAGACGAAGATTGCTGCGGAACAATTCCTCATGGAAGAGGGGAAAAGGTCGAACACGATCCCTGTGCTATTCCGGTTTGCGACGCTCTTCGGCCTTTCCCCCCGCACACGATTCGATTTGATTATCAACCAGTTCGTCCTCGAGGCTATTGAAAAACGTCACCTTATCATTTACCAGAAGAACTACAATCGATCGTTCGTTCATATTCGGGACATCGCGAAGGGCCTGACGATGGCCCTTGAAGCTGATATTGCCAAGGTGGGGAATCAGGTCTTCAACATCGGCTCTAACAAAGGAAACCACACGAAGGAAGAGTTGATTCGGATGATCCAGAAGTATGTTCCCGGTGTTACGATTGAGTACAAAGACCTCACATTTGGCGGCGATATGCGAGATATTAAGGTATCGTTTGACAAGATTAAGCGAATCCTCGGATACAAAGCAGAAGTAACTGTGGAAGAGGGCATCCGGGAACTTGCGGAAGCCATTCAAACCAAGTTCCTGTACGACCCGCACTCACTGCGGAACAGAAACGCCCAATTCATCGTGCAATAATAGAAAATGAAATCCTGGGAATCTCATTCCATTGTTGTCACAGGCGGCAATGGCTTCCTTGGCAGAGTGGTTGTCGAGAAGCTGAAATCTCGTGGCTACAGCAACATTGTGGTTCCTAGGAGCCGAGAGTATGATTTGCGCAAGGAAGTGGATATCCGACGTTTGTTTGAAATGGCAAAGCCCACGATGGTAATCCACCTCGCAGCGGTAGTTGGAGGTATAGGGGCCAATCGAGACAACCCGGGAAAGTTTTTCTATGACAATGCGGTCATGGGCATCCAGCTCATGGAGCTATCGAGGCAGTATGCGGTGGAGAAATTCGTTGGTGTGGGTACAATCTGCGCGTATCCTAAGTTTACGCCAGTACCCTTCCATGAAGATGATCTCTGGAACGGGTACCCTGAGGAGACCAATGCACCGTACGGGTTGGCAAAGAAAATGATGCTGGTTCAAGCGCAAGCTTACCGTCAGCAATACGGATTCAAAGCCATTTACTTGTTGCCTGTGAACTTGTACGGACCGGGCGACAACTTTGATCCTTCGTCTTCTCATGTGATTCCGGCACTTATCAAGAAATGCATCGATGCACGGAATCACGCCGACCAGGAGATTGAAGTGTGGGGTGATGGGACGGCAACTCGGGAATTCCTCTATGTCGATGACGGGGCCGAATGCATCGTTTTGGCCTTGGAGAAATACAATGAGCCAGAGCCGGTGAACGTTGGGGCCGGATTTGAGATAACGATAAAGGATCTTGTTCAGCTCATTGCCAAATTGACGAATTACAAAGGGAAGATTGTGTTTGACACTTCGAAGCCGAACGGACAGCCCAGGCGAATGTTGTCGACATCGAGGGCGATGGAACGATTCGGGTTTCGGGCAAAGACTTCGTTTCAGACGGGACTCAGCGCAACAGTGGCCTGGTACGAAGAATCGTCCCGCCTTCCCGAAAGAAATGGTTGATCTGTCCTCTGCGTAATTTCTAGGGACCTCCGTTAGGGTTCGGACCGCCCAAGCAGTCGCCTGATGAAAGCGGACTACCCCATCCGTGGATGGTAGATCTCGACTCTGCATCAGAACACGGCGTGCGATAAAGGCAAACGCAGGGCACTGGAATGCTTGATTGCACCGCCACTACAGTGAAGCGGAATGAATTGCAGAATTTGTGGGCATTTGACGCACGAGGCATTTACTTCGAAAATACTG
>PMNP01000241.1 GCA_003161755.1 Ignavibacteriota bacterium
CCCTGAACGGCTCCGCGCACGGTGATGTGGACACGTTTCAACATGCAGTGCCACGAAAGGACTCGCCGACTAATAACTTCATCGCTTCACTGTAAGGATTTTCCTAGAGACTTGCCAACAGTTCTTCCACGGCACGGACGCAGTCGTTCACCGCTTGCTCGGTTTGAGGGGAAAGAGATTCGCCAAATCCCGTTGTGTGGATGGGAATTTCAAACACAATGGCGGAAGCAGGTGTTGTGCCATGGATCATGCGGGAAAGGGCAAGAAGCTGTTCGGGCACCAGATGGTGAGATTGGGACGGGACGGAAGAGGTGGAAGGAAAAATTTCCCGCTGGCGCAGGTTGTCGACGTTCAGACTCCCGTCAATAAAGACCACCAGGCTCCTGCGGGCAATCGCATCAATGAGTTCAGGTTGGAGCTCGTGGACGGTGACGACATCAAGGTTGGCGCCGCTGTCGCGGAGCCGTTCGGCGGCGCGAATGCCTGCGCCATCGTCTCCGCGGAGGGTGTTGCCGTACCCGATAATCAGGACATCGTTCAACGCTTGCGCTCATCCACAATATGTCCGGAGCCGTCCACTACCTGAACATGCAGAGGCATGGAACCGATGGCATGGGTCGAGCAGGAAAGGCAGGGGTCGAAACACCGGATGCCGGCCTCGAGCCTGTTCAACAGACCCTCTGTGATCTTGGCACCATCAAGATACTGCATTGCCAGCTGATGGACCGTCCGATTCATGGCCAGGTTATTCTGGGCCGTGGCAATCACCAGATCCACTTTTTGAAGCACGCCGTCCGAATTCACCCAGTATTCATGGAACAGCGTACCGCGGGGAGCTTCCGTTGCGCCAATGCCGTGGTCGCGATTAATCATTGCCCGCGAGCGAACATGGGTTCCAACGATGGCGGCATCATTCAGGAGTTGTTCCGATTTCTCCACAGCGAAGAGGAGTTCAATCAGTCTGGCATAATGATAATAGAAGGAGTTATTAACCGTTCCGGCGTCTCCCGCAAGCGCCTTGAATTCTCTCCGTTCCCGTTCGGCGAGCGGCGTATCGATATAGTCGCAGAGATTCACCCGTGCGAGCGGTCCCACCCGGTACATTCCCTTCGGGTAGCCAAGCGGCTTGTAATAGGGGAATTTGAGATATGACCACGCCTCCGTGGCTTCGCCAAAATATGATCGGTAGTCCTGGATGTCGATTTGGTCGCCGATGACATTGCCGCTGCCATCCATGACCCGCAGGGCGCCATCGTAATACTCGAGTGCGCCGTCCTTTGCGACGAGTCCCACATAGAGCGATCGGAAATTTCCGAAGTTCGGAATTTCATTCCGGAAAGTTTTGTGCACCCTCTTGAGGGTATCGAGGGCAATGCGCGCGGTCTCCTTTGCTTCGGGAATCCAGCCAAGGAGATAATCCCGCTTTGACACCTCGAATGGTTCGCGCACACCGCCGGCAATGGCCCACGGTGTATGAATGCGTCTGCTTCCGAGAACCTCGATGATTTCCTGGCCGAATTTTCGGAGCCGGATTCCGCGTCGCGCGAATTCCTTGTCCTTCTCCATCAAGCCGAAGATGTTGCGCTTGAGGGGATCGCTGTCAAATCCGAGGAGGAAGTCGGGAGCGGAGATATGGAAAAAGCTCAGCGCATGGGACTGGATCCACTGGGCCAGGGTAATCAACCTGCGGAGTTTTTCTGCTGTCTCGGGAATCTCCACTGCCAGGATCATGTCTCCCGCTTTGGCGGAGGTAATGAGATGGCTGGTGGGACAAATTCCGCAAATCCTGGAAGTGATCCCGGCCATTTCCCACATGAGCCGGCCTTCACAGAATTTTTCAAATCCTCTGAACTCATTGACATGGAACCGGGCATCCTGGACTGCGCCTGCGTCATCAAGTTGGATGGTAATTTTCGCGTGCCCCTCGATACGGGTCACTGGTGCTATGGTGATCGTCTTGGACATGAATTCCTCGTTGCATTAAACAAATCGGATCGGCAAGCCGCAATTAGCCGTACCGGAGATAGACTGGTGAAAATGCGGGCATTCGCCCTTCGAGCAGTTCGCTCACCGCAAACCAGANNGGCGGACAGCCATGAATGTATGCGTCCACCTTGATGATTTCATGAAGGGGTCGTGCTTTGGGCATGAGCTCGGCAATCGTTGGATAGTCGCGCGGTATTTGTGGCGTGACATCGGCCAGTTCCACATAGGCTCTGTTCAGCACCTCCTCGCGGTCGAACCCGTTCCGCATCGCGGTCACGTTGCCCGAAACAGCGCAATCGCCAAACGATATCACGATGCGCGAATTGCGCCTGATGAGATGGGCGAGTTCGAGATTCTCTTCGTTGGACACGGCGCCTTCCACCAGGGTGACATCCACGTCCTGGGGGAATTGTTTCACATCGGCCACCGGGGAATACACCAACTGGATCCGATCAGCCAATTCAATCAGCCGTTCATCCATGTCGAGAAAGGACATATGGCACCCGGAGCATCCGGAGAGCCAGACAGTTGCGACTTTTGGTTTCATAAGGTTGAGAGTTCCAAGTGCGACAGTCAGAGAGACAATATGCGCGAACGACTATTCGTCCGCGTTGATATTCACCCATTCCCGCTTGACACGGGCGTTGACAATATACTGCAAGAAATCCGTTTTCTTTTCCATTTCGGAGACATTCTCTCCCTTTTCAATCAGTGCGCCGGTCGGGCAAACCAGCACACATTTCCCGCAGGATGTGCAGCTTTCCGAAGTCCCCCAGGGCTGATGCAGGTCGGTGACCATTTCGCAGTTGATGCCGCGATTGGCTACGTCCCACGTGTGGGCGCCTTCGACTTCACTGCAAACGCGGAGACAGCGTGTACATAACACACAACGGTTCCGGTCGATAATAAAATCGTGATGCGAGGCATCGAGTTCCTTCTTCGGATACAAATACGGGAACCGTGTATGCGTCAATCCGACCTCGTATGCGAGATTCTGGAGCTCGCAATGGTTGTTTACCACACACACTGCACACTGGTGATTGCCTTCGGAGGCAAGGAGCTCGATAATCATCCGACGGTGTTTCTGGAGGCGTTCCGTATTAGTGTGGATGATCATGCCTTCCTGCGGCCGCGCAGTGCACGCGGGGAAAAGCTTGGGGGAACCTTCTATTTCAATAAGGCAAAGCCGGCATGCTCCAACATTCGAGAGTCCCGCAAGGTGACACAGCGTGGGAATGTTGNNGTCGCGCGATCTCCAGGATACTCTCATCATCATTACCGCTCAACTGCTCGCCGTTAATGGTAAATGTCAGAATAGCCATAGGAAGAGTCCGTTACGATTTCTTTTGGGTGTCGTGACCGTCGTTGGAAGATACAAATCCCTCTTCTTCTGTCAGGAGGGAGGTATACTCTTCTCTGAAGAATCTCAACGTCGAGATCACGGGATTGGGAGCCGATTGGCCCAGTCCGCAGAGACTGGTTTCGCGGACCATAACGCAGAGTTCTTCCAGAAGGGCGAGGTCCTGTTTGGTCCCTTCCCCTTTGGAAATCTTATCGAGCAGCTTGTAGATGTGCACCGTCCCGACTCTGCAAGGAATGCACTTGCCGCATGATTCNNTCCATGAAATACTTCGCCACGTCCACCATCTTGGAAGTGGAGTCCATGACGATCATACCGCCGCTTCCCATGATGGATCCCACCGTGGCCAGCGATTCATAATCGACGGGAAGATCGAGATGCTCCTTGGGGATACATCCGCCCGAAGGGCCTCCCGTTTGCGCGGCCTTGAATTCTGTGCCATCCGGCGTTCCGCCGCCAATATCAAAAATAATGGTGCGGAGAGGTATGCCCATCGGGACTGNNTTCTTGATTTTGCCTGCCAGGGCGAAGACTTTTGTCCCGCTGCTTTTCGGTGTCCCAATCGAAGAGAACCAGGCACTTCCCCGGTTGATGACCGGTGCGATGTTGGCATACGTCTCAACATTGTTGATCAGGGTCGGCATTCCCCACAGACCGGCTTCCGATGGATAGGGTGGACGGGGGCGCGGACGTCCGCGTTTTCCCTCAATGGAACGAAGGAGAGCCGTTTCTTCCCCACACACAAATGCTCCTGCGCCGATCCGGAGGTCGATCCGAAAATTAAACTGTGATTCAAGAATCCTGTTGCCCAGAAGGCCGACGCGTTCGGCGTGCTTGATGGCAAGCTTGAGGCGGTCGATAGCGAGCGGATACTCAGCTCGTACATAGATGTATCCNNTCGCCTTCGTCGGCATTGCAGACGACATACTTCTGATCTCCCTTTGCCTTCCGCACAATACCCCACTTCAGTCCCGTGGGATACCCGGCTCCACCACGTCCTCGAAGGCCGCTCTTGCGGATCTCTTCAATGACATCCGGGGGCTGCATTTCAGTCACCGCTTTGGCCAACGCCTTGTATCCACCAGCGCAAATGTATTCTTCAATGCTCTCTGCATTGATCTTCCCGCAGTTTTCGAGCACCACCTTGTGTTGTGAGGCAAAGAACGGGATGGTATTATCGATAAGGTGGTCTTCCACCTTCTTATTGTTACACAGATGCTCCTCAACGATGCGGCGTCCTGTTTCTTCGTCGACCCGCTCGTACACCGAATCATCAGATTGGACTTTGACGAGGGGTCCTTCCCCGCACAAACCCATACAGCCAGTTCCGAGGACCTCGACTTCTTTGTCCAAGCCCTTCTCTTTGAGGGCTTTTTTTATGGCATCCCGCGTCGCAAGGGAACCACAGGATACGCATCCTGCCGCTGCACAATAGAGAATGCGGTTCTTGAACAAATCCTGTCGAGCCTTTTCTTTCTCGGTCATTTCGTGGAGTTCTTCGACGGTCATGCGGGCACCTCCTCTGACTTCTCCTGCCATTGCTTAATGCGTGTGATTGCCGAGTCGGCAGTGAGTTTACCGGCGACTTGTCCGTCAACGACCGCAACGGGTGCGAGGCCGCACGAGCCAACACAGCGTGCTTGCACCAGGGAGACCTTATTGTCCGCGGTCGTCTCACCAAACTTGCACTTGCAGTGAGTCTCCAACGCTTTTTGGATTGCCGACGCGCCCTTGACGTAACATGCAGTTCCCATGCAAAGGACGAAGGTATGTTCTCCGCTTGGCTTCAGATTGAAGAAGTGATAAAACGTCGCCACGCCATAGACTCGGCTCAATGGCAACTTGAGTGCCCGCGCCACGTAAATCAAAAGATCGTTTTCCAGGTATCCGAAAATACCCTGGGCCGCGTGCAATACTTCGATCAGCGAATCACCGCTGTTGTGATGCTTCGTGATGGTCCTATCCAGCAGCTTGAAGCGATTGTCACCGCTCGGATGCTGGGGAGATGGTGTCGGTGTCATGGACAGAAATCCGTTTGCCTGTGAAGGAAAGTGCACAACTACCCAGATGCCGTTGCAGTCCTGTACTGAACGGACTGCTCGCAGGGTGCTGGCACGAGGCGAGAACCGCAGAGGTCAGTCGAAGACGCAGGAATGCACGTACACTGATTTATAAAAGCAATGAGTGTGCCACGAGTAAAGCGCAGAATACCCGCCCATTCTGGTAGGTTTCTTATCAATATCGACGTGTGTTTTCAGATCTAAGAATTCAGAACTGTGGAAAAAATCAGCAGTTTCGGAAGTGCGGAATTATCCGTCATATCCCCTAGCGCTTTGAGGCATTTCGCTGCGCGTTCGCGACAAGCCACTCGCACCATGCATCAATTCCGGCGCCGGACACGCAGGAAGTTTGAAATACCAATAACCCCGGATTGATCGAGAGGGCATTCTTTTTGAGAACTTCAGGCTGAGAATTGAGGTAAGGGACGAGGTCCATTTTGTTGATAAGCATAACCGATGCGGTGCGGAACAAGGCCGGGTATTTCAACGGCTTATCGTCTCCCTCCGTTGTGCTGGCGACCACCACCCGCTCATGCTCTCCCAAGTCATAATTCGCCGGACAAACCAGGTTTCCAACATTTTCAATGATCAACAGGTCAATCGATTTCAAGTCAAGTCTTTGGAGCGCTTCCCGCACGAGTCCGGCTTCGAGGTGACAACCGCCCCTTGTGACAATCTGTACGGCGGGGATGCCGAAGCGCGCGACCCTCTGTGCGTCGAGATCCGTTTGCACGTCTCCTTCTATCACTCCTACAGCGATCTTTCCCCGCAAATGTTCGAAGGTCTTTTCGAGAATCGAGGTTTTTCCTGCGCCTGGAGAACTGACCATGTTCAGGACAAATACCCCCTCCAGCGCAAACGTTGCATGGTTTTCCCGCGCAACATCGTCGTTCTTCTCAAGAACTTTCCGTTCAATAGTAATGACGCTCATGATGATTCCCCCGCCAAGTCTTCCATTTCAAGTTCCGACACAAACATCTCCGTGCCTGCTACCACTTCGGTCTGCCTGCTGCCGCAAGCGGAGCAGACCCCAAGAGGAATATCGGGATGGGTCTGTGCACCGCACTCAGTACAGTGAAGAGTAAACGGCACTAGCTCCACATCAAGGCTGACGTGCGCCATGGCCGTGTCCGACGTAATGGCCTCAAAGGCAAAAAGCAGGGAATCGACGACGATACCGGCTTGTGATCCGATTCTGAGTCGGACGATCCTGACCTGTTTTCGTTGATCTTCAGGGACGTGGCCATTGACGATATCGAGGATGGATTGTGCAACCGATAGCTCATGCATGGTGGTTCGGTCCGATGACCTCCCTTCGATCCCTGGCATTTCGTGTCACTTTCCATAAATATGGTAGGGAGTCACAGGGTGAATTGCAATTCCGGTGAAGCATCTCTATCATTAGGAATGGTATTGGGAATGGTAAACATCATAGGCATTCCTGGAAACGATCAATGACATCTGCATCTCTCTTGCGATCAGGGCTCGATCAGGGTCAGGCACATATCGCATCCGAATTTCTCCAATCGACCGACGGTGTACGAGCGTGCCTTTCCTCCACGGCCCTGATGGACAGCACGCTCCAGTCCGCGTTTGAGCAGCTTCCGGCAGAAACCCGGGATCATGTTGCCGTTCTTGCTCTTGGCGGCTACGGACGATCCGAGCTGTTTCCTCATTCCGACGTGGATGTGATGTTGTTGATTGATGGGGGAGAACACCAGACGTCTGCCGGGAATGCGGCCACAGCGTTTCTCCATTTCCTTTGGGATGCGGGACTCAACGTCGGCCACAGTGTCCGGACCCTTCAGGATGCAATCGCCGTCCATGGCCAGACATTAGACTCCTGGGTTGCCATGCTCGAGAGCCGGTATCTCTGCGGAGATGTGACGCTCGCAAACCAATTTTCTTTGGCTCTACAACAACGGATCGGGATGAAGGGAGATATGTGGCTTCCGACGCTTCTCTTCGAAGAAACCGCTGCCCGACTGACCCGATTCGGGAATTCGGTGAAGCTCCTGGAACCCAATGTGAAGAAGAGCGCTGGAGGATTGAGAGACCTCCATACTGCTTTCTGGTTGTATAGGGGGATCGAACAGGAGATGTTCACGCCGATGGAGCCGGGGAGCCCGGCAATACTGGTGTTTCTGAATCGACTCAAGGAACAGAATGTGCTCGATGAAGACGTGCATGCCGGAGCGATAGAGGCTCTTCGTTTTCTGTTTCGTGTGCGTACGGTCATGCATTTGCAACGGAAGGGACCTCATGACACTCTGGAGTACACGCTTCAGCGCGAAGTGGCCGAATTGCTGGGGTACCGTCAGCAGAGCGAGATGCGCTCGGTGGAGATTTTCATGCGCGATTATTACCTGCATGCCCGCAGGGTGCATAGTCTCTACCTCCAGTTGGCCCAACGTTTTCGGGGGATGATCGAACCCTCCCGGCGGTTGTGGAACCGTGGCCGGCGTATCGGGAGCAACTACAGGCTGCGGGATGGGATGATCATTTTCGACCGGCCGAAGCAAATGCTCGACAGCGCCGAAGCAATCTTTGAAGCGTTCGCTTTGGCTGCGGAATATGAGGCCGAACTCGAAATAGGCGTGAGGACCGCCATTGAACGCAGTGGAGATCTCGTCACGCCGGAGGCTGCCGCGTCGCAGGAATGCATCGCTGTCATGCGCCAGATCTTCTTGTCACGCCGTGTCGCTGCAACGCTCCACGACATGAACGATTTGAATATCTTCGGCCGCATCATCCCCGAGTTTGGTGATCTTGTGGCGTTCTTTCAGCACAATGTCTATCATTATTATACGGCAGACGAGCACACCTTGATTGCGCTCTCGCACGTGGAAGAACTCCGCGACCAACAGAGCTTTCTTCATGAAGTGCACCGGAACCTGAGGAGGAGGGACCTTCTTTACTGGGCTGTTCTCCTGCACGATATTGCCAAGCCGCGCGGAGTGGCTGATCATGAGATCACAGGAGTGCCTATTGCCAGGGAAATAGTCCGGCGGCTGGGGTTCGGGGATCTTGCCGACGATGTCGCCTTCCTGGTGCGCAACCATCTTGTGATGGAGCAGATTGCCTTCAGAAGAAACATCAACGATGCAGNNACAGAAACCCTGAAGGAATTTGCCTCGAGATTTGAAAAGCCCTATCAGATCGACTACCTCTACCTCCTCACATATGCCGATCTGTCGGCGGTGAATCCGGGGGTCTGGACCGAATGGAAGGCGACAATGCTTCGCGAATTGTTCCAACGCACGTCGGAAGTCCTGCATCGGAACTTGAAGGGAGAACAGGTCGACCTCTACCAGGAAACGAAAAGAGAAGCGGCAGAGGAACAAATCGTGGAGATGCTCCAGAAGGAAGTGGGTGCGGACGATGTCCGGCGGCATCTTCGGGAGATCCCCAACGCGGCGTACACGGCCGTGTTCACGCCGGAGGAGATTGCGCAGCATATCCGACTGAGCGCGACGCTTGGCCCTGTGGAAACTCTTACGGTGCTGAATGGTTCTTCGAGTGACGTAACGGTGATTGCTCCCGATGCCCCCTTTGCGCTTTCAAGATTCTGTGCCGTTCTTGCGGCCAACGATGCAACCATTTTCTCTGCCGACATTTTCACGCGAAATGACGGCGTGATCATCGACAGATTCCGGGTCAGCGACGCCGCAACCGGCGGGGAACTGAGTTCCAGGGTCTGTACAAAAATTGCCGAAGATATGCGCAAAGTTGTGGCGGGCGAACTGGATGTCGATCGGTTGTTCGAGGAGCATCATCGAAAATGGAAACGAAGGCCGAAACAGCCTTCAAACCCGAACGTAAAAACCGATGTACTGTTCGAGGACACTACCCGTTATACGATTATCGATGTGTATGCTCCGGATCGGGTCGGTTTCCTGTACCGTGTGACGGAAACGATCTCCCGGCTCGAGTTGAACATCTACTTCGCAAAAATCGCCACACGAGTCGATGGGATCGTCGATGCATTCTACGTTCTCGACCGGATGGGGCAGCCGGTATCCGATCCAGTGAAACGGGAAGAAATCCGCAAAGCTATCCTTGAGACAATCCAGTTGATGGCCGAACGTGAGCTCACGGGAGCCTGACAAGTCCTCGGAAGGATTGAATTCCATGGAATCCATGTCTCAAAAACCCATCGGCGTGTTCGATAGCGGGATTGGCGGTCTTACTGTCGTCAAGGCCCTGACCCGTCGCCTGCCCAAGGAAAATATTGTCTATTATGGTGACACGGCCCGGGTTCCGTACGGATCAAAATCACCGCAAGTGGTGCGCGAGTATGCCTCCGAAGACGTGGATTTTCTTCTTTCGCAGGATGTCAAAATGGTCGTCGTGGCCTGCAATACTGTGTCGGCCGTGGCACTTGATATCGTCCAAAAGCGGGCGCGTATGCCAGTGGTGGGGATGATCGTTCCCGGCGCAGCGGCAGCGGCGCAAGCCTCCAAAAAGAAGAGGATCGGCATTATCGGGACCTACGCCACGGTGAACAGCAATTCGTACGCAAACGCACTCAGACAAATAGATCCGGAGATCAGCGTTTTTTCCCAGCCCTGTCNNCTTGCGGAAGAAGGGTGGGTCGACCATGCAGTGACCCGCCTCGTAGCGAAGGAATATCTTTTCCCGCTTACCTTGGAGAAGATTGACACGCTTATTCTCGGATGCACGCACTATCCTGTGCTTCGTGAGGCCATTGAGGCAGTGACAGGTCCTGGAATTTCCCTCATCGATTCCGGAGAATCGGCCGCCCTGGAAGTGGACAGGATTCTTGACACGAATGGAATCCGCAATTCCAGCACCAAACGCCCCAACCTGCGTTTCTTTGTAAGTGATATTCCCGCGAAGTTTACCGAAGTGGGTGAGCGTTTCCTCGGACAAACGATGGGCAGGGTGCGCAGAGCGGAAACTCCTGCAAGGACCTGATGGTGGACCTCCCAGAAATGATCGTTCTCTCGTTACGCCAAGCGAGCATCCCAGCTCTCGTCGGGCCGCTGTGAAGCGGCATTCTCCCTGCCAGAACGGCTGTGGTTTCCAGACTCCCCATTTCGTATATTTGTGAGAAATCTTCCCGCGCCAATGCCCATCACACCATCATATGTTGCGCTGCTCGAATCAGGTGAGCTGACCGCACGCGTCGACGCTCTTTACAAGATGCTCGGTGCGTGTACGATCTGCCCCCACAATTGTGGCAATGATCGTTTGCGCAATAACGTCGCGCGGTGCCACTCGGGACTCCTGCCGATTGTCTCCTCCTCAATAAAACATCTTGGTGAAGAACCGGCCATCGGGGGAATGCACGGAGTGGGAAATATCTTTTTTGGAAACTGCACTCTCCGGTGTGTGTACTGTCAGAATTTCCAAATCAGTCAGAATCATCGACTCGAGCGAACCAACGAAGTGACGATTGAGCGGCTGGCCGCCATGATGCTCGAGCTCCAGGGTGAGGGGGTGCACTCCATTGGTCTTGTATCGCCATCACATTTTGTCCCGCAAATTGTTGCTGCATTAGAGATTGCTGCACGGAATGGCCTCCGCCTGCCACTCGTGTATAACACCAATGCCTACGACGCCGTTGCAGTGCTTCGTCTGCTTGAAGGCATAGTAGACATTTATCTCCCCGATTTGAAATATGCAGACGAGGCGACGGCGTATCAGTTCTCGAAGATTCGGAAGTATCCTGAGATCGCTCGCTCGGCGATTGTCGAGATGCACCGGCAAGTGGGAAGTGCACTTCTCCTGGACGATGCGGGTGTGGTGGCTCGTGGCCTGGTCATCCGCCATTTGGTTCTCCCCAACGATCTTGCGGGAAGCCGTGAATCACTCGCCTGGGTGCGCGACACGCTGGGATCCGACATCACCATGAGCATCATGTCGCAATACTTTCCGGCGCATAAGGCTCTGACGCTTCCGCTTCTCGATCGGAAGATCCGTGAAAGTGAATACGAACGCGTCCTGCTCCTTCTCAACAAGCTCGCATTGGAACAGGGTTGGATCCAGGAATACGAGTCAGCAGAATGCTACCGTCCGGATTTCGAGAACCGCGACAGACCATTTGATCGGAATGCGGTCAATGCTTCCGGTGACGGAATACCAATTCTCACTGCGACGAATCACAAGCATCAAGAGGACCATGGATAACGCCTCCGTACTTGACATCTTTCGAAAATCCAGGGCTCTTCTGGAAGGTCATTTCCAGCTGACATCGGGATTGCATTCCAACCAGTATTTCCAATGCGCAAAAGTTCTTCAGTACCCTGAGTACTGCACGTTGCTCTGTGGTGAGTTGGCGCGGCAGTTCCAAGGCAACAAACCGGACGTTGTCATTGCCCCTGCACTCGGTGGCATAGTGGTGGCTCAGGAAATAGGCCGGCAACTTGCCGTCAAAACGATGTTCACCGAGCGAAAAGAAGGATCCATGCAGCTACGACGCGGATTTGAAATCCGACCTGGTGAGCGCGTTCTTGTCTGTGAAGACGTGGTGACCACGGGAGGGTCAGTTCAGGAAGTGATCGCGATTGTTGCGCAGTGTGGAGGGACGGTATCGGGGGTTGCCTACATCGTCGATCGATCAGGAGGCCGTGTGAAGTTTCCCGTGACACCTGGAGGTCTGCAGTGTTCCGTCCTTCATATGGATGTCGTGACGTATCAGCTNNATTGCCCACTGTGTGCTTCAGGGGGCGCGGTGATCAAGCCTGGAAGCCGGGGGAACTATGGCACAACTAAGTGATCTTACCTTCCATTCCCTGATTGCGATAGGAATTCTCGTCGCATTTCTTCTCTTGACGCGCGTTGTAAAAGCGTTCCTTTCGTTCCTCGGGCGAAAAGTGTTCGCCCGGACGGAAACTCTTCTCGATGATCGAATCCTGGAAGTCGTCCTTGCAAACGTGCGCTATGCAATGCTGGTGGCGGGACTGTTTGTCGCGCTGCGCGAAATTTCGAAGGGGACCTCGCCAGCAGAAACCACCATTCTGCAACTCCTCGAGTATTCCAACGCTGCTGTGTATGTGTTGGGAATTGCCGTGCTCATCAAGNNGGGTATATAGAGAGAGCTTCCTCGGAAGGCGTATCGGGTCTGAAGTTGACACTGGGCCCGCTGACAACGAAGCTGGTAAACGTCCTGGTTGGCCTCGTTGCTGTCATCATCATTCTTGATCACTTCGGCGTCAATATAGGAAGTCTTCTCGTTTCACTGGGCGTCGGTTCACTTGCCGTAGCTCTTGCTGCCCAGGACACACTGGCCAACATGATTGCGGGGTTCGTGGTCCTCATTGACCGTCCGTTCCGGGTTGGCGACCGTGTGGAAATTGCAACAGGGGTCACGGGTGATGTCATGACAATCGGACTTCGTTCCACCCGCCTTCTGAACTTCGACAATAATGTGATCATCATTCCGAATGCCGATCTGGTGAAAAGCCGGATCGTCAACCAGGCTTTTCCGCACAGCCAGACGCGCATCACTTTGCGCTTCGATGTCATGTACGGGACGGATCTTTCGAAGCTTCGCGCGATCCTCCTCGGCCTTGCAAAGGCGAATCCAGACATCGTCACCGACCCCGAACCGAAGGTGCTCCTCACCGGCATCACAGAATCTTCTGTCCAGGTCACGCTGATTGTCCATGCCAGAGATTATCGGCAGGCTGGTGGGGCGGAAAGTCTCTTGCGTGAACAAGCGTATGAAACATTTCTGAAGAAGAAAATCTCCATGCCCGCAGCTCGCCATATTATCAAAATGTCAGGTCGACATCCCTCGGGAATGGAGGATGCATGACCCCGTTGAAGCAGCTTTCCCACGAAGTGATCTACAGGGGGAAGGTGTTCGATCTTGAAGTTGATACCATAGAATATCCCTCCGGAAATCATGGGATCCGGGAAGTAGCCCGCCATCCGGGTGGAGCTGTCGTTGTTCCGCTTTTTCCTGACGGGAATGTCCTCTTGGTCCGACAGTTTCGCTACCCTCTTCAAGACTATTCCCTGGAGCTTCCGGCGGGCAAGCTTGAGCGGCAGGAAGACCCCGCCCATGCGGCAATTCGGGAACTCGAGGAAGAAACCGGATGGACGGCAGGCCGGCTGAAGAAACTGACGGCTCTCCTGACAACCCCGGGATTTTGTGATGAAGTGCTTCACATCTTTCTGGCAACCGATCTCGCGAAGACTCCAGGAGGACCTCGCCGGGAAGAGGGCGAGACGGATATGACGACGAGACTCCTTCTGTTAGAGGAAGCGCTGCAACTTGTTGAACAAGGTGAGATTCGAGACAGCAAGACCATCGCCGGACTGTTCCTGACGGAGCGATGGATCAGGCGTGAGGCCGAACGTTGAGGAAGATGAGCGAACGGCTGTGGAGGGTAAGTTGCTACTCTATTGGCTCTTGTTCAAAATGTCAAGGCAGAGCGAGTGAATCCGGCCATTGGTCGCCAGCACCTGTTTTTGGTAGACACTGAGCGCATTCCCCATAAAGTCTGTCGTCCTTCCTCCAGCTTCGCGCACAATCAACACTCCTGCCGCCATGTCCCACGGATTGAGAGACACTTCCCAATATCCGTCGAACCTTCCTGATGCGACGTACGCCAGATCGAGTGCGGCCGAACCCAGCCGCCTGATCCCTTGTGACGCCATGGCGAAATTCCCGAAGTGGTCCAGTGGCCTGTCCTTATTCTCGCCTAAATTGTAAGGGAATCCCGTTACCATGAGGCTCTGGATCATCGTCTCCGCAGTTGACACATGGAGTTGTTGTGTCCCGAGAAACGCTCCCGAACCGAGTTCAGCCGTAAACAACTCATCTCTATTGGGATCGTATGTCACACCGGCGATAATCTCTCCCTTGAATTCAATGCCGATGGTAACGCAAAAAATCGGAACTGCGTGGAGGAAATTCGTCGTCCCGTCGAGTGGATCGATGATCCACCGGTAATCGCTGCCCGTGTGCTGCAGTCCGCTCTCCTCGGCAAGGATATCGTGGTCGGGATACCGTGCCTTGATGCGGCGTATGATTCCGGCTTCGGAACCTTTGTCGATCTCTGAGACAAGATTCCTGGCCTGACCGAATTTTTCTTCGATGGCCAGGACTTTGCCGACGCGTTCTTTGAGGAAGGCTCCCGCTTCTTGAGCCGCCGCTATGGCGAGTTCTATCATATGATCGTCATTTCCGTTGTTGGATCGTGTTTAGAGAAAGTCCTTCTTCCGCGTTTTCCTCTCGCCTGCATTCCGTTTGCCGGAACGGTTGATGTCCTCGTTGGCACTCTTGATGATTTTCTCCGCCTCTGCGGCTGAAGCGCGAAAGCGAATCCGTATCGTCGTGCCGCTGAACTTCTTCTCCAAAATCTCCGTAACGTCGTGGATTTTTGAAAGAAGCGGGTATTGTTGTTGCGAAAGCACCACCTCATATTCGGAGAGACTTTTATCCACAAACTCCATAATCCGATCCCGAAGAGCGGTCATTTGGATTCCTCTCCACGCGGAGATGAACACCGCGTTGGGATACTTCTCGGCCAATACTTGAAGAGCCGAGCGGTCCTTCAGGCGATCGATCTTGTTGAATGCCGTAATAACGGGTTTGTCCTTGGCTCCGATTTCTTCGAGCGTCTCAAGAACAACGGCAATCTGCTCTTCGAACAGCGGATGGCTGATGTCGACCACGTGGATAAGCAAGTCCGCCTCAGTTGCCTCCTCCAGCGTGCTTTTGAACGAGGCAACAAGCTGGTGCGGAAGTTTTCTGATGAAGCCCACGGTGTCGGCGAGAATGACCTGGTGTGCCGGCGATAAGTCGACGAGGCGGACCGTAGCGTCCAGAGTGGCGAAGAGGCGGTTCTCCACGAGGACACCTGCATTGGTGAACCAGTTCAGGAGCGTTGATTTGCCAACGTTTGTATAGCCGACGAGGGCGGCTCGGATGAACTGGCTCCGCCCCTTGCGCTGAATCGCCCGCTCATTGCGGATCACCGTAAGACGTTCCCGCAATCGTCCGATCCTCGTTCGAATGACGCGACGGTCAGTTTCAATTTGTGTCTCGCCAGGCCCCTTTGTGCCGATGCCTCCGACAACGCGCGAAAGGTGGGTCCATTGCCGGGTCAATCTTGGAAGCATATACTCCAGTTGGGCAAGTTCAACCTGGGTTATCGCTTCGCTCGTTCTGGCACGGGTGGCAAAAATATCGAGGATAATGCCGCTTCGATCAACAATCTTGCACTTGATTGTCCGTTCGAGGTTCCGAACCTGCACTNNAGAAGACAACAAGGTCAATCGATTGCTCCTCGACGTACCTGGCAATTTCGTCGACTTTCCCCTTGCCGATCAATGTCGAAGGGACCATGCCAGTGCGTTCCTGGAGGAAACGCTCCACCACCACTGCTCCCGCCGATTCCGTGAGCAGCTGGAGTTCATCCATGTACTCCTCGGTGCGTTCACGGTCTACGAGCCGGGTGGCCAGGCCGACCAGAATTGCGCGTTCAGGCTGGGTGGTATCGAGTGTGGTTATTCGAGCCATGGGTGACCATTATGGTTGGACAGCATTCTTGCGTGCCTCCCGGGCAACAATCATTTCAGCGAGGGCGAGCGCAAGGGCGAGAAAAAGAAAATGTTTCCAGAGTTCCAATCCGTACCGTGATTGTTCCACTGCTGCATCGAGCGTTTGTGATGCATTGAGGACATGGGCGTTTGTTTCCGGAATTCCCAGACCAGTCCAAAACCGCTGGAGGGCCGCTTCATCGACGGTGCGCAAGTCTGACTCGGCTGTGTCGACATTTACCGCTGCTGCGGCAAGCGTGACCATTGATTGTGAACCTTGTTGCCCTGTCTGCTGATCGGCCATCTTCTGAAGTTCATAAATACCCGACTCGATTGTCGGGGTGGATCGGAAAACCGCAATTCCCGAGACGGACCTGTACTCCGGGACCGTCCGCTCCGGCTTGCCGGACGGAGAGANNGAGACGAAAAAGTACGCACTATGGTCGCCAACAATGGACAGACGGAGGAGAATCTCCAACGGCTGTCCCGCAACGAACGAAGAAATATCCTGGGAGTGAGCAGAAAGATACACTGCGGATCGGTACACGAGAGGGGCAAAGAGTCCCTGGGTTGCAAAATCGGACCACTCGATTCCCGCATCGACGGCGTAAAGAAGGACCCGGCCTTGGTGTGCAGGGTACTCCATGAGAAAGGCTCTCCCGTTTGTCAGAGAAATGATTGCATGTGCCTGCGGGCTGGCACCTGGGACAATCGCAGTGGAAATATGCGGTGAAGCAATCGTCCACTTTTTGTGTCCTGCACGATCTTCGAACATTCCAGAAAACAGGGGATGCTCCTGATCGAGCCGGCCGAATGAGGTGACACCTGTTGCGCCCGGGAAGGCGTTAATCGTGCCCGCTGCTGCACTAGCCGGAGGAATACCTAAACG
>PMNP01000378.1 GCA_003161755.1 Ignavibacteriota bacterium
GTGGTAAAAAATTGGAACAGAGATATTCGATTTGACACCTGTGCACACCATTGCTTCCTTCCCCAAAGACCATTCTTGGCACCGGAGTCCGAGGCTGATGTCGATGAAGTATCTGCTTGCAGCAATTTTTGCCCTGGGCATTCTTGCCGCCGCAGTGTTTTCCTCCTTCGGCTATTCCACGGTTGCCGAAAATATCGGTTCCACACAGGTGGCCGACCGATATGACGATCTCGCACGCGGTATTGTGGAGTATGGTACACTCTCGTATTATCCTGATCCGTCTCCCACAGTGCTCCGGATGCCGCTTTATCCGTGCCTCTTGGCGCTGTGCAAGATCGCTGCTAGTGGACGGGCCTCTTTGCTTGAAGTTGCTCTCCAATGCTTGCTCCATGGCGCGACGACAATGCTGGCTGCTGCCTTGGCGCTTCGCGTTTCGGGTAAACGATCTGCTTTACTCACCGGCATATTTTGCGCCTTCCACCCCCTTCTGCTCTGGTATTCCAACAGAATTGTGATCGAATCTCTCTCGACGTTTCTTTTTACTGCCATTACTTTGAGCGCGGTGATCTACTGGCAGAAGCCTTCATCCCTGCGGGCATCAGCCACAGGACTGGCAATTGGAATTGGGCTTTGGTGTAAGGCGGTATTTCTGCCCCTCCTTTTCATACTGCCATTGGTGATGTTCCTCAAGAAGGAGCGCAAAAACTTCGGTCGCGATGCGCTACTCCTCATAGCAACAGGTCTGCTCGTTATTTCCCCTTGGCTTGTTCGCAATTACCACCTTACAAAACGATGGCCGATGTTCNNGTCTATGTGTCAGACTCGTTTGTGGATCACGCCTGCGCCTCTCCGTTCGGCTATGCGGAATTAATCGCCCGGCTCGACTACGGCGGGATGCAACAGGGGCTTACACATGCCGACTCGCTGAAGACGTCTGCATGGCTTGAATCCCGGCAGGATGTAGTGTTAACGAATGCCAGCGTGACCCGGTATCTTCACAACCCAGGATTTCTCCTCAAAAAGATTGGGATCAACGGGATATGGTTTTGGACCCTTGCCAGCTCATGGAAGGTGAGTCTGCTGTTTGGCCTGCTTCAAGTTGTCCTCCTCACTTTTGTGGTGTTGGGGGTGGCGAGGTTGTTGCGAACTGGGAACTGGATGTGCGTGGGGATGCTCCCTGTTTGGCTTTCTCTGGCGTACGTGCTTCCACATCTTCCAGTCTATGCTCTTGCTCGATTCTCAGTGATAATCATCCCTGTCCTTCTGGCCGTCGCTGTGTCGACTTTTGTTCAGCGAAGCAGCGTCATTGGCCTGGGCCTGAGTCAGAGTGGGCCTGGAAAAGTGTCATCACCCTAAACGGCTTCCGGAAATCCTTGTCAACCTACGACGAAACCCTCCGATACCTCTATGCGCTCCAGCGCAGGGGGATGAAATTTGGGCTGCGAAATACCCGCGAGTTGTTGCGTACTCTTGGGAATCCCCAACGGAAATTTCGCAGTGTCCATATTGCCGGGACGAATGGCAAGGGGTCCACATCGGCCTTTCTTGCATCCATGGCGATGGAGGCGGGCCTCAAAACCGGTCTTTACACGTCGCCCCATCTTTTCCGATTTACCGAACGAATCCGCGTCAATGGGATGGAACTTTCCGAGGACCGATTGGTTTATTATGTCAAAGAGCTGCGGCGGGCGATTGAGACCGTTCATGCGACGTTCTTTGAGGCCACAACCTGTGTGGCGTTCAGGTATTTTGCAGACGAACAGGTGGAACTCGCCGTGGTGGAGACCGGCTTGGGCGGCCGGTTTGATTCAACAAACGTTCTTCATCCCCTCATCAGTATCATCACTTCCATAGGACTTGACCATACCGAGTACCTTGGCACAACCCCGGAGGAGATCGCAGCTGAAAAAGGGGGAATTATCAAGGTGGGCGTTCCTGTTATTCTCGGCAACATTGACCAGAGGCCGTTGCACGTACTCAAGTTGATTGCAAAACGCCGCACNNTATCCAAGCAACACGAAGCCTCCGATGCACATTGAGAATGAAGAAAGGTGATCATATTCTCTGGTTCACTTCGGGATCGCTCCGTAACTCCAGCGCACGATTGGGTCTTGGGGGAGCGTATCAGGTATCGAATGCTCAAGCGGCCGTTGCAGCGTTTGCACAACTTCAGCGGCAGGGGGTTGTGAAGGGGTTGACGAAGAAGGCTGTTCGAAACGGCCTTGGGAATGTCGTCAAGAATACGGGTTTGAGGGGACGTCTGGAGCGCATCAACAGTCCTGAAGGCTCATATATTTTTGATGTTGCCCACAATCCCGATGGTATGCGGTCACTTGGTGACACTTTGGCTTCAGAGCATTGTACCCCCGCAGTGGTGGTATTCGGGGCAATGGCCGATAAGAATATTCAGGGAATGCTCCTGTATCTGCGGCGACTATGCGACTCGCTTATTGCCACTGCTCCTGCAATGGAGCGCGCATTACCAGCTGCTGGAATACGCCGATTAGCCAGAGATGCAGGATTTGAGGTGGAAATGGGAAGAAGGGTATCATCCGCTGTGCGCCGAGCCAGGAAGCTCGTGGGACGGGGGGTAATTCTCGTAACAGGGTCCCACTATGTTGTGGCAGAAGGACTCAAGGCTCTTCAAAGGCATAATTCTTGACATTGGGGCCCATTTGCCGTATATTGAAAAAGTTACTTCCGACTTTGGCAACAGGATAGTCCAGTGGTATTCACCTGTTCGCCGCACATCGGTTAATCTGAAGTCTAATCCAACCACCTCTGTTTCATTCGTCTCCCATACCTCATTCCCGTCCGTCCCTCACCCGGGCGTGTCTTGGTAGCGTCTGAAGAGACGATCACTATGGTCTTTTCCTGAAAGGCACTTTTTCCATGCCCATGGACATAGCCGAGCTCAAGTCCAAAAAGATTTCAGAGCTCAATCAAATTGCCAAGGATCTCAACATCTCCGGCTACAGCGATTTGCGNNTCGGTAGACTACAACTATTTGCCCTCGCCCGACGACATCTACGTATCGCCGTCGCAGATCAAGAAATTCAATCTCCGGACGGGCGACACGGTCAGCGGCCAGGTTCGTCCGCCCAAAGAGGGCGAACGGTTCTTTGCACTCCTCCGGGTTGAGGCGGTAAACGATGAGAACCCCGAATTGATCCGTGAGCGGGTGCTGTTCGACAACCTGACCCCGTTATACCCGAACGCGCCGATTCGTCTGGAGACGGCACCGGGCGAATATGCCATGCGGATCATGGATCTTCTCTCCCCGCTGGGGAAAGGGCAGAGAGGAATGATTG
>PMNP01000018.1 GCA_003161755.1 Ignavibacteriota bacterium
AGGTCAAGAGTCAAACCGGCGAATTCAGACAACAACGAGGCATTATTTGGTTTTCCTAAGCATCTGTAGTGGCACGGGCATTGTAACTTTCATTCCTTGGATTGATCCTTGAGATTGATCTCATAGCATGCTCTTTTCCGATTCTGTGGTGCCGTCTAAAACCCACCACAGATGAGAGCTGAGTACAGTTTGGGTGACATCGACAAACGAGAGTTCATGTCAACAATTGCCGTTCAAACTTCGCTTGAAAAGAATCAAATCTGTCGTCGCGATAGAAGAAAAGAGCCGTTCTTTCATGGGAGCCATCGATGGAAGTAGGAAATAGTGCAAAGAGAGTGGCATGCGTTGTCACTCTCTTTCTTGTTCTGCTCTTGGGTCGGCCATACGAAGCTCAAGCACTGGATCCATCGAAAACGATCAATCAATACGGTCACGATGTCTGGTTGCGCGAAAACGGGTTGCCTTNNGCACAGATCTGGAAACTGGCGGAAACCTCGAGACGATTTCTGTTTTGTGCCAATCGCGGGACAACAGCATTTGGATCGGTACGCCATTTAGCGGACTGAGGCGCCTCCTCGATGGAGCGGTGCAACAATACGGTGAAACGGACGGAATTCGCTCCAGACAAATACGCTCACTGTGTGAGTCCAAAAAGGGGCACCTGTGGATCGGCACTTCTTTTGGTCTTTATCGGTATTTGAACGGCAAGTTCGCAGTAGTCCCGATCGATGAGACCTTTCTCGCCGGCATCGCGGAAGATCCCGAGGGACGGATCTGGGTTGGGACCCATAATGGCGTGAGAGTATTTGACGTCGACAAAGCGACGTTGGTCGCCAGCGTCATGACATCGGATGGACTGCCCGATAAAGCCACGACGTGCATTTTTGTGGATCGTGAAGGAAGCGTCTGGGTCGGGACAACACGTGGGCTTGCCCGTTGGCAGAGAGGCACGATGACGACCTTTACCACGGCAAACGGGCTTCCCGGTGACAATATCTCTTCACTCTATGAAGATCGGGATGGCAATCTCTGGGTGGGTACGATGTCAGGCCTCGGCCGATTTTCTCACAATGAATGGTCAGCCTATACAGCGGCCAATGGACTGAGCCATAACCAAGTGCTTTCCATTACTGAAGACCGGGAAGGAAGTGTTTGGGTTGGGACACTGGAGGGGCTAAATAGATTCAAGAATGTCAACCTGACAACATTCACAATGCAGGAAGGTCTTGGGGGCGACTATGTGTCTGGTGTCACTCAAACGAATGACGGGAGCTTGTTCTTCTTCTGCAATGCCAATTCAACGCTTACGAGGTTCAAAGATGGCCAGATGAAGATATTCTCCGTACCCGTCGGCCCTTCCTACGCAGCTCTTGATGGAAGTGTGTGGATGGGACAGACCGGAAGGCTTTACCACTACAAAGACGGGAAGATCACGAAGTATGACTCCAGCAATGGGTTGCCTCCCATCTGGATTTCGACGATTACAGAGGACGACCAAGGTCTATTGGTCTTCCTCAGCAACACGGGTGTTCGCAGAGTCAAGAATGGAAGAGTGACTCCGTACCTCTTGCGAGACGGCCACCCGCTCATCTGGACCGAGCATGTCGAATGTTTCTATCCTGCGCCGGACAGATCTCTTTGGGTGGGGACGACAAACGGACTCGTGAGGGTGCATGACGGGGACACGACAGTCTTTCGCAAAAAAGACGGGATGGTGGACTCATGGGTCAGCTCAATGTTTGACGACCACGAAGGGAATCTTTGGATAAGCTCCGCTCGAGGTGGTCTTACACGCTATAGGGGCGGCCACATGACGGCATACACAACCCACTGCGGCCTTTTCACCAACGAAATATACTGCGTGCTGGTAGATGACCAAGGAGATCTCTGGCTCAGCAGCCCGAGGGGTATCGGCCGGATAAGTCGGCATGATCTCGACGAATACGATAGCGGACGAATTCCCGCGGTGCACTGCGATGTGTTCACGACAGCCGATGGCATGAAGACAGATGCTTGCTTCGACGATTGGCAGCCTGGAGGCATACGGGCCCAGGACGGACGGCTTTGGTTTGCAACAAAGAAGGGGGCCGTAATGATTGACCCCAAGTCTCTCTCTACCAACAGACTGAAACCACCTGTTCTGATAGAAGCAATTGTTGCAGATCAAGAGATGGAGCCGACGGACCGCAATTTCACTCTGGCTGCCGCTACTGAAAAGGTCGAGTTTCATTACACCGCGCTCAGCTTTTTGGTGCCAGAGCGTGTACATTTTCGATATNNTCGATACCAGCTCGAGGGGTACGACAAGAATTGGGTGGAAGCCGGTACCCGTCGCGTGGCCTATTATACCAACCTCCCGCCTGGCAACTACAGATTCCATGTAATAGCATGCAACAATGATGGTCTATGGAACACAGAGGGCGCCAGTATAGAATTCTATCGCGCTCCTCACTTCTCTCAGACCCTTTGGTTCTACGGGATGTGCCTCGCGATGCTCGGGCTCCTCGTTTTTGCATTTGTGAGGCTGCGAATCCGGAATCTACAATCACGCGAACGTCAACTTGAGGGGCAGGTACGTGTTCGCACCAATGAAATCGAAGAGCAGCGCTCCGCCCTGCAACGACAACAGGAAATACTGCAACAACAGAGATCGTTTCTGAGGAAGGTCATCGATCTTAACCCGAGTTTCATCTTCGCAAAAGACCAGAACGGGCGATTCACACTGGCCAATCTGGCCCTTGCAAACGCCTACGGTGCAACAGTGGAAGAACTCATCGGAAAAACTGATGCAGACTTCAGTCCTAGCGCATCGGAAGCAAACGACTTCAAGGAAGGCGATCTTGTTGTCATAAAGTCGAACCGCGAACACTTCACTCCAGAGCAGGAATTCACGGACAAGAACGGGGAGCGCCATTGGCTTCAAACGATGAAAATTCCCATCATTGCGGAAGATGGGGCCACACGCGAGGTTTTAGGCGTTGCAACGGATATTACCCAGCAGAAGAAGGCAAAGGAGACTGCCGAGGCGGCGACCCGCTCCAAGAGTGAATTCCTTGCGAACATGTCGCATGAAATTCGGACTCCCATGAATGCCGTTATCGGCATGACCGGGCTTCTCCTGGACACGAGCCTCACTGATGAACAGCGTGAGTTCGTGGAGATCGTCCGCACAAGCAGTGAT
>PMNP01000266.1 GCA_003161755.1 Ignavibacteriota bacterium
CGGTCATACAGAAAAGGCGGGTGAAGAACGGCCGCACGCAGAACATCGCCACGAATAGCAGGGCGATACACCTGCGCCTTATGAAGTCACGATCAAGCCACGGATAGTCCCGTGGCTTGTTTTTGTTATTGTGTCTGATGAATGNNACAATTGACAATGCCTCCGACCATCCCACGACTTTAGTCGTGGGTAGCAATAAATGTCGAACATTTCCCCGCAACCGCTTCAGCTTTTAAATGAGACTCCCATATGGTTGATAGGGAGCACCGTAGGTGCGACCTATTGGTAGCTTCCATTTCCAAATTCCAAATGTGGTTGAGCCCCATAGGGGCGGCCTGTAAAGCACAGATCGCTCCTACGGAGCTCATGGGATAATGGGCATATGTTCTTCTACCAACAGTGCGCCCCTACGGGGCGCGGAAGACGGTGCATTGACAGGAGGTCAAACGTCGTCGGACAATCCACAATTGACAATGCCTCCGACCANNCGACTAAAGTCGTGGGCTGGCGCTACTGACACTCACGACACTCGCCGTTTGGACCACAATTGGGATATGATTCTGTGCCGGAAGTTTTGGTTTGGGTGAACGCCGACGCCGAGTCGCTCCAATCAACGAATAAGCAACTGATGCTTAAACGCGTCAATCTCCATCGTCTTCATGAGCCAGCCGGGAATGTCGGGACCGAACTTGTTCATGAAATAGACCAAAGAGATCTCCCGCTCCTGTAACGAGCCATTGGGAATGAGGGCGTTGATCGCCTTGTCGAGCTGACGGATGGCCGTTTCATGCTGCCGGCGCTGCGCGGCAGAAGTCTTCTCGCGAAGTGTCACCAGTTGCTGGCGGATCTTCGCTGAGGTGGTGTCCAAACTCCCCAACAACGTTGCGTCGACTTCGCTGATGCCGAACCGGAGTTCGCTCAGCGAACTTATGAACTGCTGCTCGGCACTCGCAAACATTGCCTCAACCTTTACCTCGGAGATCTGTTCGACGATGGACGAGACAAGCTTTTCGCGATCCCGAAACAGATCGAGAATGTCCAAATCAAATTTCTCCAGCACTCGCACAACGCGTTCCTCGATAACGGATCCGCTCGCCCGGGGATAGATCACCGGTTGGACGGTCTTAAAATGCTCGTACACCGGCCGCAACTGCGCCTGATAGGCTATCTCGGAAGGACCCGCAACATACGCCACCGTGGGCAGGAGCGTGTCCTGCACGATCGGACGCATCACCACATTCGGACTCAGCAACTCGGGAGTGTCCACGGCAATCTTGATCAGCTCATCCTTCGTGAGAAAATGCCTCGTGCCCTTCAGACTGAAATCATTCTCGCGCGGTTCGATGAGGTACCGTCCGCCTTTGTGAAACAAGAACAGATTAATGGACTTTGTCTTGATCTGGGCGTGGTATTGTTTCTCCAACTCGGCGCTTTCTGAAATCACCAGTTGCGAAACTGCGGGAAACTCCGAAAGCTCACGAACAAAAATGGGCGAAACAATCTTCTTGAGCTTGGGATGATTGCCCGATATGAACACGAGTCCGGAGTCACCAAAAAGATATGCCATCCACGAAACGAACGCCTGATTAAACGTCCGTCCAGGTTGATAGGCGGATCGTAGCGCTGCAAGAAGAGGCTCCGAGAATTCGGTCTTCTGGAGGGCCTGCCCCATGCGTGTGATGGAATCTTCGATCCACGAATCGAATACCAGCTCACCAATCGGACCAAGATTCCGCTCCGGCGGCACTCCGCCAACCTGGTATTCAATAGGAACTATAGTGTTGTCGTGGTCGAGGACAGTGGTTCTGTTCATCTCCTCAAAATCGTGATCCTCACCCTCCAGCCAAAATACCGGAACGAATTCACGACCGGGGTACTTCTGCCGAAGCTTCTGCGCAAGCTTGATGGCCGTTAATGTCTTGAATGCAGTGTAGAGCGGACCTCCGAAGAGAGATACCTGCTGACCTGTTACCACGGCGTAGGTGTCAGGCTTGGAAAGAAGCGCGGCATTCTCAATTGCCCGCTGCCCCGCTCCCAGAGATACGTTTTGTTCGTGGAGGACTTGCGAGAGGGTCGCACGGTCGACTCCGTGGGCATCGATCGCCGCCATCACAGACTCATATCCCGACCCGTCCCGGAAGGAGAGTGGGAAGTATTGCTGAACTGCAGCGTTGTTGTAGATATAGTCGAGGAACAACGACGAAAAACCGGCGGCAGATGTCGGAAGTTGTCGGTAATCAATCCACTGCGGTAATGTTGTCATGCGCCTCTGGACTCATGAGCGGAGAGAATCAGGATACCACCGAATGCCTGCAAATATACAAGAAGGGCAGTGAGAATCAAGAAAAACCCGTCGGCCATAGCTGGGAAACGAGGGAACAGATCGCGGAATTTCCCATCCCTGCCGGTTGTTAAAGACTATCATGCCGAAGTCCCCAGGGAATATCTGAAGGTNNTTGTCATAGCAGGCGGGCTGGTCACGAGCACAGGTTCCGGACTCTCTGTGCCAGATTGGCCGCTTTCATACGGCCAGGTCATGCCGCCAATGGTGGGTGGTGTCTTCTATGAACATGGTCATCGCATGGTGGCAACATTTGTGGGGCTCCTTACAGTAATTCTGGCGGTGTGGCTATGGAAGACCGATCCTCGCCGATGGGTGAAGATCCTCGGGCTTGTGGCTTTGGGTGCTGTGATCGTTCAAGGAGTTCTCGGCGGACTCACAGTCCTTCTGCTTTTGCCAACTCCCATATCGGTTCTCCATGCAACCTTGGCCCAATCATTTTTTAGTCTGACGATCGTCATTGCGCTCATCACTTCGCCGGGCTGGAGGGCTGCCGGGCCCGTTACATCGCCCACGGCCCGAACGACCCGTTTCCTCGCCGCATCTGCCACGGCCATGGTTCTCCTTCAACTTGTGCTTGGAGCATGGATGCGGCATAGCGATGCGGGTTTGGCAATCACGGATTTTCCCCTATCGTACGGTCATCTGCTTCCACCATCCTCTGACGAAGGTCTCTTCGCGGTCAATGAACTTCGATTCAGTCAGTCATTGCCGCCAGTAACAATGGGACAAGTGTGGATCCACTTTGCCCACCGTCTGGGAGCTTTGCTTACGGCCATCACCGTATTGTCGTTCGTGTTCCACATTCTCCGTACGTACCCCACTCAGAAGGAAATGCGTGAGCCGGCACTGGTCACCGGGGGTTTGGTTCTTGTACAGTTTCTTCTTGGTGCCTTGACAGTCTGGACTGGAAAAGGGGTGGAAATCACCACGACACATGTCGCTACCGGAGCACTTCTGCTTGCTTCGTGCGTATTCCTCCTTATGCGTTCATATCATCTCCTGAAGGAGCCTGATGAGGTTCCTGAACTCACGACGATCCCACAATTTGTCAGACCATGACAACCAGAATTGATACACAGGGGACACTGGCCATAGAACATTCCCGTGCGGCGGATTACTTTTCTCTGACCAAGCCGCTCCTCACGTTTCTGTCGGTTCTGACAGCTCTGGGCGGGTTCTGTGCTGGGGCGGTGAATGGACTTCCAGCGATGCTGCTGTTCCATCTTCTTCTCGGGACAGCACTTCTTGGCGGTGGCGCGGGAACTCTCAACCAATATATTGAACGTAATCTCGATCGCCTGATGAAACGTACCGAACACCGGCCGCTGGCATCTGGCAGGCTCAGCCCGAACGAAGGATTAGTGTTTGGGATCGGCCTTGTTGTCTGTGGCGTTATCGAATTGGTGACGTTTGTCAACGTCCTTACCGCATTGCTCGGTGCGTGCGCCTTTTTCTCCTATCTCTTCCTCTACACGCCTCTTAAGCGCTTTACACCGTACGCAACTCTGGTAGGNNTACTGCCGGGAGCGCTTCCGCCGGTAATGGGCTGGACTGCCATCAGGAACAATATAGGTCTGCCTGCCCTTCTGCTCTTTGCCATTCTCGTTTTCTGGCAGATGCCGCATTTTCTCTCCCTTGCCTGGATCTATCGGAGGGACTACGCGAGAGCGGGATACAAACTCCTCACAGTTGCTGATGAGACGGGAAGCAGGACTTCACTGGAAATCCTTGCCTTTGCTTTCGGACTTCTCGCGTTGACGCTGGTACCGTGGGTGTTTGGTTTCGTAGGTGTTCTGTACGCCACGGGGGCGATGGTCATCGGGTCGGTATTTCTCATCGCATGCATCCGGTTCCGGCGGGAGCGCTCAAATGCCGCAGCCCACAGGATTTTCCTATTATCGTTGGGATATCTTCCCATCATCATGGTTGTGGGTTTGGTCGATCGGTTTGTGCGCGGCTAACGACGGGCCACTCAAGGAACATCACACTTGCCCCTGGAATCTCTCCCTCTTGTCAACGCTGTTCTTAATGCCACGAGCGCGATCCTCCTTGTGACGGGCTTCATCTTGATCCGCCTGGGATTTCGCAAACGCCACCGGGGAGTAATGATCAGCGCCCTCGTCACATCCACGTTCTTTCTGATTTCGTATCTTTACTATCATGCCCATGTGGGCAGTGTTCACTACCCGGGAACAGGCTTCCTCAGGCCAATCTATTTCAGTATTCTCATCTCGCACACGCTTCTCGCGATACTTGTGCCGCCGTTGGCGGTAATTACGCTGACGAGAGGTCTCAAGAACCGCATTGTACAGCATAAAAAAATAGCCCGCTTGACCCTCCCAATCTGGTTGTATGTCTCCCTCACAGGAGTTATCATTTACCTGATGCTGTATCAATTCTAATATCACACTTCCACTCCATTACACTGATCCGGCGTGAGCGATTCTCCGTCCATTCCCGTNNGAATTCTGTTGCTTCGGCTGTATGATGGCTCATGCCGTGGTGGGGAAGACCGGCCAGAGTGGTCTGCCGTCACAGTATATCATACGGTTGGGCATTGGCGGGTTCTTCGCGATGAATGTGATGATGGTAAGCTGGGCAATGTATGCCGATAAGCTCTCCTTTCTCTTTCTTCCGGATTCCACAAGCATCATTTCCCTTCGATTTGCTGCGCTGGTGTTATCTTTGCCCGTGATCTTGCTGCTCGGGATTCCGTACGCGCGGAGCGCGTTTGCGGAAGTCAGGCAATTCCGACTGGGTTTTGATGCGCTGATCGCAGCAGGGGCCGGTGCCGCTTTTCTCCAATCCACTCTCGCAACGGTATTGAACCTCACACAACCGATCTACTTCGACACGGCAGTGATGATTCTCTTTTTGGTCACGCTTGGCCGATACCTTGAGGCGCATGCCCGACAGCGGGCGGCTTCTGAAGCCGGGGTGTTGAGCGAAAAACAACCGGCGAAGGCTCGCATTGTTCGCAATAACGAGGAGTTTTTGGAGGATGCTGCGGCCGTCAGTGTGGGAGATTTCTTACGGGTGCTGCCCGGAGAACTTGTCCCTGTTGACGGAGTGGTTGTCAGTGGAAGCAGCAGCGTCATTCAATCGATCCTGACGGGGGAGTCGGCTCCAGTGCCCGTTTGTGAGGGGACAAGCGTCCTCGGTGGGTCGCTGAACGGAGAAGGAGCGTTTACGCTTAGGGCAATCCGTACGGCAGACGCCATGTATCTCCGACAGATCGAGAATCTGGCATTGCGGGCCCTCTCTACCCGAGGACCTTCGATGCAGATCGCCGATGTGCTGGCTCGTTGGCTTACCCCGCTCGTATTGGTTCTTGGTCTCACCANNAACGGCGAAAATTGACTCGGTGTACTTTGACAAAACTGGGACAATTACTTCGGGGAATTCCAACATTCGACTTAAACCTGCTTCCGGCAGCTCTCGTTTTAGCGAAGATCTCCTGTGGGGAATTGCGGCCTCTGTTTGTCGATCAAGCACTCACCCAATGAGTTTGGCTATCGTCGAGGAGGCTCAGCGCCTTGGCGTGCGAGTNNAGAAACCGATGTATTTTCTCTTTACAAAGACACAAAACGTTATACGTCAATCAGTTGTCTTGTGGTTGACAAGGAAAAAATAGCAATATTTCTCTCGTCCGAGGAGATTCGTCCTCATGCTCGTGAGACAATGCAGGAGCTAAGGAATATGGGGCTAGAGATTAGCCTTTTGTCGGGTGATCGCCCAGAGGCGGTGGAAGAACTTGCCGCAATGGTGGGTGTTCAAAAGGCTTTTTCACGAATGCTCCCTGAGGAGAAGCTCTATCTCATCGCAAAGGCTCAAGGAGAGGGAAGAAGGGTCCTCATGGTAGGGGATGGAGTGAATGATGCCCCTGCACTGGGAGCGGCAAATGTGGGTGTTGCCTTTGGGCGCGGGGTTGACTCGATCCGACTTGTGGCAGACGTTTTGATTCCAAAGCCTGATTTAAAAATGATTCCCTGGTGTGTCCTCTGGTCCCGAAGAATTGCAAAAGCAATCAAATGGAACCTCTTTTGGGCAGTTGGATACAATGTTGTTGGATTGGGATTCGCCGCATGTGGATTCTTTCACCCGGTGATTTCCGCAGGGTTAATGGCGGCGAGCAGTCTTATGGTGTCTGCTTCGTCCGTGTTACTGGTGGGGGAACGAGCCGATTTCCTCGAGCAGGGCGTCGAGTAAGGCCCAGAGCGCTTTGCTCGCCCGTGCGGCAACCTCTGTAATATCTGAATGGAGCAATTTATCGGGAGAAATCCCCGTTGCCATGTTGGTAATGCACGAAACCCCAAGAACCCGCATTCCGAGATGGGCCGCTGTTTGCGCTTCGAGGACTGTCGACATGCCCACGGCATCCGCTCCGATTCGATGCAGCATTGAAATCTCCGCGGCTGTTTCGTATGACGGCCCGTCTACCCCAGCGTAGACGCCTTTCCTTAACGGTATTCCCAGCTCAGTTCCAAGCCGTAGTGCTGCTCCAAGAAGATATTGATCGTAGACCGGATGGCTTGCGTTCTTCCCGCCACCGTTGAATTGTCCTGACAGCCATGGTCTTGGAGTGAGACGTATTTGATCGGAGATGAGCATCAGATCTCCAGGGAGAAAGTGCCGATTAATCCCACCCGCCGCGTTGGTGATGATGAGGGATGTGACCCCTAAAGCTTCGGCGATANNTTCGTAAAAGTGCGTCCTCCCCTGAAAAGCAACAATCGATTGTCCTGAACGGGATCGCGAAAAAGCGATAAATCCCCTGTGTCCATCAATAGAGGGTTTTGGAAAGTATGGTACATCTGAAGTGGGGATCGATCGGGCATTCGGCAGGGTGTCGGCAAACCCGCCCAGTCCCGAGCCGAGGATGATGCCAATATGAGGCTGGGCGGCAACATGGCCTCGAAGAAAATCCGCCGCTATACGAACCTGAGTCTCGGAAGTTGGCATGGGGGATGGAATGGAATGACAATGAGTGATTTATGAACGGCAGTCACGTCAAACACCTGAGTGGATTGGAGATGAAGGGGAGTGTTCCAGTTTCCGAGAATGAAGCGTAATCCTGGTAATCTCGGGAGGACAATTGATGCGGATTGGCAGCCCCACAGTTCCCACGCCCCGTGAAACGTACATCGCCGTTTTGCCTTCATGATACGTCCCCGAGATATACGGTGAAGCCAACGCCGCAGGGGTCACACGGATGGAGCCCAGCGACGCAAGGACGATCTGTCCGCCGTGGGTGTGCCCGCTCAGCACGAGATCGATTCCCTTGGCGTTAGCCTGGGCGAGGTAATATGGTCTGTGACAGAGGAGAATGCGGGGACCGATCAGAGGTTTGGTTCCCAGGGCAGTGGACATACGCTCTTCTGCGCGCACAGGCGATCCTGTGTCATCAATGCCGAGCACGTGCAAGTGGGCATCGCCACGGGTAATGGTCGCGCGATCGTCATGAAGGAGATGGATGCCGCATGCTGAAACCTCCCTCTCAACAATATCCGGGTTTGCCACATAGAAGTCATGATTTCCCATCACTCCGTAGACCCCATGAGGAGCATGGAGCTTTTCGAAGCTTTCTGCAAACGGATACACTTCCTCTGTATAGCTTGTGACAAAATCCCCGTCAACAACGAGAAGATCGGCATTAAGGGAATTCGTGAGTGAGACGTATTCGTCCATATCTGCACGCGTCATGAATACGCTCGAATGGACATCGGTGATCAGTCCAATCGTGAACCCGTCAAAGGCAGGATCCAGATCGTCCAGGGGGAACGACACTTCCGTGATGTCGTGCACCTCCTTTGCGGCAATCACCCCGTACGTGTTACCCAGAAACGCCGCAGCGGAAATGCCCGCCATCCCTCGACGAAGAAACACTCTTCGCGATGCGTCGAACGCAACGAATCGCTTTGCCTGTGTTACATGTTCAATCCTCTTCCGGGCGGGGTGAATACGATTGACAATGCGCCAGAAGATGGCGAAGGGAAGCTCGAGGACTCCTGTCACTATGAGAAACAGTGCAAGGAGAAATGTCGATCCGAACCAGATATAGAACGGATAAACCCCCGCAACGCGAAACAACAAGGGAACACTGAGTATCTGAGGGCGGGTCAGAATGAGAAGAACAAACGACGCATTGAAAACGAAGAAGAGCCCTCTGGTCGTAATTGCAACCCATCGGTGTCGAGGGAACTGCTGTTTTGCCCATCTGGTGGCGCGATAGTAGAGGAGACCCTGAAGGGAAAGGATGACGCTGAGAAGGACAAGCCTGAAGACTATGGAATGCCAAAATGGTTGGATATGATACGGCATTGCTTTCCGCTGATGTTACGACATATGTCTGCCCGACCGGGATTCTTGGGTGAGACCTGCAAATATCCCCATTCTCATGGTAGCACTCTGGGCAGGGAAATGCAAGCTGCTGGGCTGTCGGTTGTTCCTCAATTCTCAAATCCCTATATTCAAATTGACAACAACCGGTTACTTATTGATGAAAAAACAGCTCCTTCGTTTTAAAACTCGTGCTCTTTCCGTCGTAACGGGGCGGCCGTTTCTCATTTCAGCGGGAATTCTCGTCGGGCTTTTCCTCCTCATGAATTACATCGTGCTTCCGTTGTATGTCCATCACGGTGGGACGCGGCCAGTTCCGGGCGTCATTGGCGTGACGCTGGATTCCGCAAAAGCTTCGCTTGACGACTGGGGTATGCAGCCTGTTGAAGCGGACACGCGTCCTGATCCGGATCGTCCGGCAGGAACAGTCATCAACCAAAACCCGGCGCCGGGATCGATCGTAAAAGAGGGGCGAAGGGTGTATCTGACAATCAGTGGTGGAGAAGTCCAGGTGGGGGTTCCGTCACTTCGGGGACGGACTTTCCGTGATGCGGGATTTGCCTTGGAGCGGAATGGGCTTCGTGTAGGGAATGTCACCCATACAACTTCGGCGACGTTTCCGGAAAACACGATCGTCGAGCAAAGCGTGGCGCCGAACACCCTGCTGCCAAAAGGATCGGCTGTGGGCATCATCGTGAGCAGCGGTCCGGATACGCTGGAAATGCCTGCACCGGGTCTGACCGGAAAATCAACAGCGGAGGCCGAACGGATACTGATGGCTGCAGGTCTCCGTGTTGGGAATATCACATTGCAGCCGAGTTTTGATCTCTTGCCTAACACGGTTGTCGATCAATTTCCAAGAGCCGGGGTTCCCATTTCGCGCGGACAAGCAATAGATCTCTTCGTGGTGAAGTCCGGCCGTCCTGCCGAAGAAATCCACAACATCAAATGACAGGCTTCTTCTATGATCCCTATTGCTCCCTCGATGTTAGCGGCCGACTTATCCTCGCTGCAACGGCAGGTGGCACTTGCGGTGGAGGGCGGAGCCGACTGGATTCACATTGATGTCATGGACGGACATTTTGTTCCGAATATCACCTTCGGTCCCGCCTTGGTGAGGGCAGTGCGAAAGTGTANNCCTGTCCGCACCTTCATCGGACAATTCAGCACATCCATCAGCTTGGGGCAAAAGCCGGAGTTTGTGTCAACCCGGCGACATCCATTTCGTTGCTCACCGACATCATCGCGGATGTCGACCTCATTCTTGTCATGTCTGTAAATCCTGGCTTTGGCGGCCAGTCGTTCATACCGGCCGCTGTGCGAAAAATCCGCCAGGCGGCAGCGATGATCCGCGATGTGAACCCGTTCATTCATCTTGAAGTTGATGGCGGGATCGACCGTGAAAATTCGCAGGTCGTTGTCTTCGCGGGGGCAACAGTGATCGTTTCCGGCACATATGTGTTTGGTTCGAATGATATCCCCGAAGCGGTAAGAACCCTCCGTTCAAGCGCAGAGGCAGGAGCAAAGTGAGTCCGCTGTTGTGGATCTTCTGCCGGAGCACCCGCTAATGTCGTGGTTCCAGGTGCTTCTCATCGCAATCGGGCTCTCGATGGATGCATTTGCCGTCGCCCTGGGAACAGGAACATCCCGGTCTTCCCCCAATCCCCGCGCAGTTTTCCGCATTGCATTTCACTTCGGGCTTTTCCAAACTCTCATGCCTATCCTTGGCTGGTCGGTTGNNCGATCATTGGGTGGCATTCGGGCTCCTCTGGTTTATCGGAATACGCATGCTGATGGCGGCATTTGGCGAGAAAGGGGAGGATGAAGAGAGAAATGATCCCTCAAAAGGCCTTTCGCTTGTGGCGCTTTCCGTTGCAACGAGCATTGACGCGTTGGCAGTGGGGATAAGTCTCGGCCTTCTCGGCGAACGCATCTGGTGGCCAAGCCTCGTCATCGGCTGCGTGACTGGAGTGCTTTCGATGACCGGCATGTTCCTGGGGAAGCGGCTCGGGATGCGATTCGGCTCAGGAATGGAAATCCTCGGAGGATTGATTCTCCTTGGCATCGGTGTTCAGATCCTTATCGTTCANNAATCCCGCGTTCTCTCTGGAAGGGAGAGAAAAGCGTTTTCCAAACTCGAGACGATGACGGAGTCAAAGCAATTTCCTTACGTGTTCTTTCCGCCGGGTCTTTCAATGGCACAAAGCACAGGTGTAAGGAAATATTACGTTTGATTTGGCTCAGTGCCAGTAAACTGTTGAGGATAACGTTGGTATTTACTGGGAGGCGGAGAGTTGAGTACTGCGATTTTCAGTTCGGAAAAATATGAATACTTCATTCCCTGAATAATGGGCCATACTTCTTCAGGCTGCATACCCAGTATTCTCGCGATGAGGAAAGCGTCCTCATGATTCGCAAGATGCATGTATCCTCCTTAGTTGATGTCCAGGGTCTTGCCTCCAACCAACGAAGAGGATAGAGCGCGGATTTTGGAGAGAGAGGCTACCCTTGTTCATAACAGCCCTGCACGGTTCGTGGTTCCCAAGGGAGTCTGTTCCTTGTAATTCTCTGGGGGAAAGTCTATATTTTTGAGAGAAGATGTGGACAAACTTCTTGTCTGGGCTAAAGATGGGAAACGCTTGATCGTCGTGCGAAGAGACAATGCCTGAATTTGTTGATGGAGAAATGGAGGCGCTTGCGCGCAATGGCATTCTTGTGGAAGATCAGACTGTGGGCCGAATGCTTCTCTCGGGGAAAGACGGCATTGATCTTCTTCATCGCCTGAGTACCAACGATCTTTTACATCTGACGCCAGATGTATCTGCTCGCACTGTCCTCACAACCGAGAAGGGGCGCATCGTTGACCTCCTTCGGGTTGTGCCCAAGGCAAAGGACTATCTGATCCTTGGCTCGTTCGATCGCGAGAAGGAAGTTCTACAATGGATCGAGCGATTCACGATCACCGAGGACTGTACGCTGCGATCGTTGGATGCAGAAACCGTCGTTCTGACGATTACGGGAAAGGATGCCTTTGCGACACTCTCAAGATTCTCTGCAAAAGCAACCGTGCAAGGTACGGTGTCGGAAGAGAGTGGTATTGTCATCATCAGCGAAGTATTGAGAGGTTGTGATTGGATTCATCTTCTTGTCCCGAACAATGATCGTTCCCGAGTGTGGCTGGAGCTGATTCGCGCGGGATTCACGCCGGCAAGGAATNNAAGAATCCTGAACGGTATTGCGACATCGCCTGGGGAACTGTCCCTGAACTTCACCCCCTATGATGTGGGCTTGCGGGATTGCATCAGCTACACCAAAGGATGCTATATCGGACAGGAAGTCATCGCGAGGCTGGAGACCTATCAGAAGACGCAAAGGGAACTTGCGGGTTTCACTTCCCGGAGCGGTTCAGTGAGGCCGGGAGAAGAGTTGGAAGGAGAAAATGGCAGTATCATCGGCGTGGTGACGAGTGTCGTTGCCGACAAGCAGGGGTCGATAGGTTTGGCCGTCGTTCGTCATGACGCGGCAGGCGGAGGAAAGCGGGCGAAAGTTTTAGGGGGAGATGCCGTCGTGGATTTACATATCCTCCCGATGCAACGGGAGCTTCTCACACGGCATTGAAGCTTGTTGCTGTTACGCAATTATTACCACGGAGCACTATGACAAAGCGCAAACTAACAAGGCCACCCAAGGCATACAACAATCTGGAATTTCTCAAGAGTCCGGACGCAAGGGTCATCCGGATGCTGGCCGAATTCCTTGAGCCGCAACGACGGTTCAGGGCAGAGCACGTCAAGGATACGATCGTGTTCTTCGGGTCGGCACGGATACAATCCGAAGAAGAGGCGGCAAAGGGACTGAAAAAAGTCCGCTCTCATTTGAAACATGTGCGCCACCTTACGAAGGACCAGTTTCAAGAATTGCGGTCGGCACAATTACAGGTGGAGATGTCGAAGTACTATGAAGACACAGTGGAGCTTTCCCGGTTGCTCACGACCTGGTCCAAGAAGCTTTCGGAGCCGAACAGATACGTGATTTGTTCGGGGGGGGGACCGGGAATCATGGAAGCCGCAAATAAGGGAGCAACCCTGGCAAAAGGGAAGAGTATCGGATTGAACATTAGTCTGCCGTTCGAGCAGTTTGCGAATCCGTACATATCACCAGGCTTANNAGGGCGGTTTTGGTACGCTGGATGAACTCATGGAAGTGCTTACGCTGCTTCAAACGAGGAAGGTAACAAAACGGTTGGCAGTAGTGATCTACGGAAGCGAATACTGGAATAAGGTGATGGATTTCTCCGTCATGCGCGACTATGGCCTGGTCAGTCCAGAGGACTTGAAGCTGTTGAAATTCATTGATACGCCCAGGGAAGCCTTCGAATATCTCAGGGATTTTCTTTCCGTCGCGCCCTCTCGAACCGGGGAGGGAATACACTAGGCAGGTCCGATGAGGGTTCAGTGTGACGTTCAAACCCACCGTCAAGAACTGTACTG
>PMNP01000290.1 GCA_003161755.1 Ignavibacteriota bacterium
TATTTCCCGTAATACGTGAATTTCATCTGATCGGTATCCGCATACCGGACGCGGATCTCGGAAGTGTGCTTAATCATAATGCGATTTATCCCCTTATCCTACCCAGACCCCCATTTTTGAAAATTTCTCAATCCGTCGTTCCACCAATCGATCAGGTTTCACGCGGCCGAGTTGTTTGAGTTCATCCAACAATGTTTCCCACAGGATCCCTGCCATCTGTTGTGGATCCCGATGTGCTCCCCCCAGTGGTTCAGGCACAATAAGATCGATGATTTCCTGATCCTTCAGATCGGCTGCAGTGAGCTGAAGTGCTTCAGCGGCCTGTTCCTTGTAGTCCCAGCTTCGCCAGAGAATACTTGAGCAGGATTCGGGAGAGATCACTGAATACCAGGAGTTTTCGAGCATCAGTATCCTGTCGCCTACCCCAATGCCCAGTGCACCGCCGGATGCCCCTTCGCCGATAATGACCACAATGATCGGAGTCCGGAGCCTTGCCATCTCAAGGAGATTGCGGGCAATCGCTTCCGCCTGACCGCGTTCTTCTGCTTCAATCCCCGGGTAAGCACCAGGAGTGTCAAGAAAGGTGATTACTGGAAGACGGAATTTCTCCGCGAGCTTCATCAGCCGAAGCGCTTTTCGGTAGCCTTCTGGATTTGCCATGCCGAAATTGCGATACACATTGCTCTTCGTGTCGCGTCCCTTTTGATGTCCGATGATCATCACACGGTGATCATCAATCAATGCCGGGCCACCAACGATGGCATGATCATCCCGGTAAGTCCTGTCGCCATGAAGCTCGAGAAAGCTCTTGGTGATCATCTGGATGTAGTCCAGAGTGTACGGGCGATCAGGGTGGCGTGCCAGTTGGACTCTCTGCCAGCGGGTAAGTCCCGCATAAATGCTCTGCCGCAACTGGTTGACCCGCTTTTCGATCTTCACGATCTCTTGCGCGATGTCGGGATTGTCCGCATAGCGCCGCATCTCCTCGACTTTTTGTTCGAGCTCGATGACGGGCTTTTCGAATTCTAGAACTACTTTGGCCATAGGAACAGCTCAGGGATTAGCATATGGTGTACCGTGAACCGTGGACAGTGTACAGTAATAGGAAGATAGAACCAAAGGTAATAGCATTGGAATCAATTTACCCAATCCGATATGGCTTACTACCCTACTGGGGGACGCCAGTTGATACACACAATTGATAGATCAGGTGTCCAAACTGGATGGTAAACTGCCCAGCAACCCGCACAGCATTTTCCGAAGTGCGCCTATCTCTCTTTCCACCATCTCACATTCTTGATCCGTGAGATATCCCAACTCTCGGGATAAGGCCACTTGGGTGTCTGTTTCTGCGAGCGAGCCCAGTGCAATGGAAAGGAAGCGGGCAAACTCACGCTGACCACGACGCTGTTGACCTTCTGCGATATTTGACGGAATTGAAATCGCCGCTCGGCGAATCTGACTCGTAAGACCAAACATTTCCTTGGACGGAAAGGAATCAGTAAGTTTGTAGATATGCTTTACGAGCTGAATGCCGCACTTCCAAACTCTTAAATCGCGGTAATCACGAATTGCCCCGTTCCCCAATGTCCATAGTCCTCCTTGCGGGGGAATTGTATGTCTGTTTGTTGTTTGCTGTTCAGTATGCACTGTCCACGGAACACGGTACACGGTTCACCGTACACGGTACACCGTAACCACACCTCATTTTCTAAGAAACACCGCCTTCAGCAATATTTCTGCGTCCAGCCCCACCGACTGGTTCTTGGCGTAATACAGGGCGTAACGGTCAATTTCATCCTGCCCCAGTCCCACCTGTTGATTGATTTGAATAAGTCCGGTCACGCCCAATGGACCGAGGTCCGCCCCTTTGAATCGCTGTGAAATGCTCCGGGCAAGAACTCCTCCATCCTCATATGGCAGTCCGACGAGACTGAGTTGCCCCGACAGCACCTTCGGCATCGCGAGGACTAATCTCGCAAACGAGCCTGACCTTCTTCGAGCGAAGGCATAGCATGGAAGATAGGCAACAATCATCAATAATGAGCCAACGAGAAGATCGAAAATCCTCTTTGCGGCTCGGTTCCCAGCACGACGGATACTATACTCAATTTCCACCAACGGTAAAGTGTCGAGCTGATCGATTCTGGTCTTCCCGATGATGGATTCCATGCTGTTGGGGACAAGCAGGAAATTCACAGCCCGGTTCCCGCTCCGCGCGATAATCGACAATATCTCACCATACGAGAGCCCATCAGTTGAGAACACAACATCGCTCACCCGCTGTTCATTCACCACTTTCCCGACATTCTCCAAAGAGCCGACAATGGCTACGCCATCCACCGACTCGCCGATCCGCTGATTCGTCGTGTCAATGAATCCCACAACATCGTACACTCCATCGATCCGGGCGCGGAGCTTTCGGAGAATTTCACGCGCAGAAGGACCGGTCCCAACAACGAGCGTCCGGTTGCCAAGCAGTCCGCGTTGTCCATCCCGGCGAAGAGCAAAACGCCAGCCTGGAAGAAGAACGAAGCTCAGTACTCCAGAGAGAATAACGACAGCGCGACTATATCCAAATTGCTTCTCAAAGAACACTGCCGCAGAAATCAGCATGTATCCCAACACCGTCCCCGTAAACGCTCTTATGATCGACGAACGGTGTGTGGAGTAGCTGCCTGTCCCTGCCAGAGTGAAAAGAACAAGCAGTGATGGGGCAACCCACACCACGAGACTTGCTCCACGTGGGAAGATGGAGGGATCTCCAAAATAGGCCCACGCACTAAGGAAGAGGGCGACATCGACAAGGGCAAAATCTATGGCGGCCAGCAAAACTGGCGGCATGAACCGGTTTAACCATGCCACCGTCTCGCGGATTGCTATTCCGATCGAAAGAAATAATCTCATTGCCGCTGAATGACGATAGTGCTTTGTGACGAACTGCTGCATCGTCTTATAAAACATCCGGCGTTCGTTGACACTGCTACGCCGGGCACTCTCCCCCTTGTAATGAATGATCGAGGTCGAGTGAACGTAATAAACTTTGAAACCGGCCCTATTCACTCTGTAGCACCAGTCGAGATCCTCGGCATACATGAAAAACATTTCGTCGAGATCGCCGATCCGTTCATAGACATCTCTACGTATCATCATAAAGGACCCGCTGACCGCATCGACCGCATAGGTCTCATCCGGACTCAGAAACGTGAGATTATAGCGGCCGAACAAGCGGGACTTTGGAAATACTCTCGACAGGCCGAATACCTTTGTAAAAGCAACCCAGGGAGTAGGGAAACTCCGGCGACATGGCAGTTGAAACGAGCCGTCGGGATTGAGGATTTTGCATCCGGCAAGTCCCGCATCTGGGTGGTTCTCAAAAAACCGCAGCATTGTATTGATCGTGTCTTCCTGAACCACCGTATCAGGATTGATGAGAAGAAGGAATCGGCCCCTGGCCCGTTTGAGGGCAATGTTGTTTGCGCGGGCAAACCCCAGGTTCTCTGTATTCTCGATCACTATGACCTTGGGGAAAGATCTGCGCACCATCCCGGCGCTATCGTCATCCGAAGCGTTGTCAACGACAATGATCTCCCCTTCGATTCCTGACAGCGCTTTGGTAATGGAATTCAAAGCGCTCTCAAGGAACTGACGGACGTTGTAGTTGACGATGATGATGGAGAGGTCCATGTTAGAAGCGTGCGGCAAATCCAACAAAGGGGAGCACAATGCCTCCGACGAATGATGGAGTTGTCAACTCGATTGTTGCCAAACAGTTCTCTTCACGTATTGAGTATAGCTTGCAATGATTCTCAGGACTTTCTGAGACACATTATCTATCGCGTAATCCTCGACAACTCGCAATGATCTTCTTTCGCCTCGACCTTGGTGCTCCAGCACAGAGAGTCCAAACAATACCCAATCCGCTTCAAGACCAGTCATCATCACTGCCGCTTCCTCCATTCCCTCGGGTCGCTCATGGGCCTCGCGAATATTCAGGGCGGGGAAGTTGAGAATTGAAGATTCTTCGGTTATCGTTCCGCTGTCTGAAAGCACGGCACGAGCATTTTTCTGAAGTTTCACATAGTCGAAATAGCCGAACGGCTTAAGAAACCTCACTTGAGGCACCGTGTCAAGGCCGATCGATTCCAGCCTTTTTCTCGTCCTTGGGTGGGTCGACACGATGATAGGCACACCGAATTTGTGCCCAAGGACATGAAGTACATTGATGAACTTTCTGAATTGGGATTCCGGATCGATATTCTCCTCCCGGTGGGCGCTCACCACAAAGTAGTCGCCCATTTTCAAATCAAGCCGGGCGAGGATGTTCGATTCTTCAATTCCCGCTGCACGATGCTTCAGCACTTCATACATGGGACTTCCTGTCTTGATCACCCGATCAGGAGGTAATCCCTCTCGAAGCAAATACTCCCTCGCAATTGAACTATACGGCATGTTGATGTCACTGATGTGGTCAACGATTTTCCTATTGATTTCCTCCGGAACGCGCTGGTCAAAGCACCGATTTCCCGCTTCCATATGAAAAATGGGTATTTTCCGGCGCTTTGCGGCAATTGCTGTGAGGCAACTGTTGGTATCTCCGAGAATCAAGAGAGCATCGGGACCTGTTTGTTCCAGGATCGGATCGATTTTGATGATCACTTGTCCGATCGTTTCGGCAGCTGAGTGGCCCGCGGCACCGAGAAACCAATCCGGCTTCCGTAGGCCCAAGTCCTTAAAGAAGATTTCATTAAGCTCATAGTCATAATTCTGACCTGTATGAACCAGAATGTGCTCAACTTGTTCGTCAAGCAAGGGGATAACGCGGGAGAGCCTGATGATCTCTGGCCGAGTTCCCACGACGGTCATGACTTTAGGTTTGTTCATCAATAACACTCAGGGAATATGTGTCGGGATGTTGAGGATCGAACTGTTGGCTTGCCCAGAAAAGTGTTACCAGTTCGTTCGTTCCAATATTCTCAATAGAATGTGTGTACCCAGGTGGGATATCGACAACCTTAAATTCCTCTCCTCGCACACGATACTCGATAACGTCACCCTTTTGAATGTGTCGAAACCGAATGATGGCGACGCCCTCCACCACGCAAAACTTCTCGGTTTTGAGGTGATGGTAGTGATTGCCCCGCGTAATTCCAGGCTTCGTTCTCGAAATAAATATCTGTCCAAAATGGGATGACTTCAAAAGCTCCGCAAGGGAGCCCCGTTGATCAGTCTTCTTAACCAATTCATAGGCGAAATCATCAGATTCAAGATACGAAAGATACGTTGCGTAAAGCGCAACAATAAACCGCTCCCTCAAATCGGGAACGACAAGTGAGCTTCTCATTTCGCGGAAACCGCCAATGTAATCCGCGATTTCCCCCAGCGTCGACACATACCGTGGATGAATATCGCCGAAGTCCGAACCATGCTCCACTGAGGTCAACAGCTGAGAAAAGGAACTTACTACATCATCGATATAGACAAGCGTGATTTCCTTTTGTGGATCGGAAATTGAAATGGGAAGCCCATGGGCAATGTTATGACAGAAAGTGGCGACAACACTGTTATAATTCGGACGGCACCATTTTCCAAACACATTGGGCAACCGGAAGATCTTGATGGGTCCACCCGTTTCGCGGGCGTACCCTAACAGGAGTTCTTCCGCTTTTTTCTTGCTCCTCCCATAAGGATTATCGAAGTCTGCTTGGGTGGAGGAGGAGAGTACAACAAGGGGACGCCGCCCCGAATACAGCAATCGATCAATGATCCTCGAAGTCAACCCCGCGTTGCCTGATTCGAATTCCTCATCATTGGAAGGTCGATTCACACCTGCCAGGTGATAAATGATGTCAGCTTCATCGAGATGTCTCTCAAGTGACCCCGGTTCATCCTGCAGATCAAAGGTCCTGATGCGGATTGCCTCTCGAATCCGCAAAGACTCCACGAGATTCCTCCCTATGAAACCAGATGAGCCTGTTACGAGCACTGTTTGCACTATTTCAGCTCTGATTGTATNNAGTCAAGGGTAAGAAGGAGCTTAGCCATTCCATCAACATCCAGCCGTTTCGTGTTATCGGAATTGAAATCCTCTTCCTTTGATATCTTTTCAGTACCTTCGGTGAAATAGAGATCGTAATTCAAATCCCGATTGTCCGCTTTAATCCGATAGTAGTCCCCGCAATCTTCCGCTTTAACCATTTCTTCACGTGTGAGGAGAGTCTCGGCTCGTTTTTCGCCATGACGAGTACCAATGACTTTGACAGGATTATTTGCATTGAACACCTTCTTGACCGCGAGCGCTAGTGTGTGGATTGTCGCCGCGGGAGACTTTTGAACGAAAATGTCTCCTGGGTTTGCATGGTGATAGGCATAGATAACCAGATCAACGGCATCCTCAATAGACATCATAAACCGGGTCATGGAAGGATCCGTGACCGTCAAGGGTTTCCCCGCTTTGATTTGATTGACGAACAAGGGGATAACCGAGCCTCGTGAAGCCATGACGTTGCCATATCGCGACCCGCACAGAACCGTCCCTCGGTCAATGGCGTAGCGTGATTTGGCCACCATGAGTTTCTCCATCATGGCTTTCGATATGCCCATTGCATTGATGGGATACACAGCCTTGTCAGTACTCAGTACGATCACACGTTTAACGTTGTTCGCCATTGCAGCACTAAGCATGTTCTCAGCACCGAGACAATTGGTCCTCAAAGCCTCGAGTGGATGGAATTCACAAGAAGGAACCTGCTTAAGGGCCGCGGCGTGAAACACATAGTCTACCCCGATCATGGCGTTGGCAATACTATCGTAAGAGCGAACATCTCCCAGATAGCACTTGATCTTTGCGTTCCGATAAGTCAACCGCAGGTCCTCCTGCTTCTTCTCATGNNTTAACACTGCATTTCCAAATGTTCCGGTTCCCCCTGTGATGAGCAACGTCTTTCCCTTGAACATTTTTCCTGTTTCGGAATTCACTGTAAGATCCTTTCAAATTGACGCATTCGCACGTACATTAGAGGGTCGACAATAGAGCAGCCGATTTGAGAAATTACAATTTATGGAACAAGCTATTCATCCGAAGCTTCCAGACCATAAAGAAGGCCTCGGAGGCAATCTGCTTTGACATCTTCGATGAACCGTGACGCCGATCCAGAAAAACTATGGGGATTTCTCTCACACGGAAGCCCCTTTTCCAGGTCTTGTAACACATTTCGATTTGAAACGAATAGCCATTAGACCGAATGTCATTCAGGTTTATGGCCTCAAGGACGCTTCGTCGGAAGCACTTGAACCCTCCCGTAGCATCATTTAGAGGAAGCCCTGTTACAAACCTCGTGTAGATGTTGGCACCATAGCTTAGTAGCAAACGGCTCATCGGCCAATTCAGAATTCTGATGCCATTGATATACCGTGAACCAAGAACCAAATCTGCTTCTTGAATAGCGACCAGAAACCTGGGAATATCATTCGGATCATGCGAAAAATCGGCGTCCATTTCAAAAATGAACTCGTATCCTTGTTGCACAGCGAACTTGAACCCCTCAACGTACGCGCTTCCCAGCCCCATTTTTCCCGACCGTTCGATGAGATGGATGTGTGAATTCTTCTCCATCATTTCCNNGAACCAAAACAGAGGTTCCGTCTGGGGAATTATCATCTATGATGAGGAGGTCGATCCCTTCAGCCTGGCGGAAAACGGCTGGAATTACCCGTCCGATATTCTCTGCTTCATTGAATGTGGGGATAACGACGAGCGTCCGTTTTCCATTCGTCGGGGAAGGAGGAGTCATGAGCAATCCAGCATCCGATATTGAGAATCGTAAAGTGAACTACATCACGTCAATTGACGCTGTCACAAGGTCCATGCGCACATAGGTCTTTCTACCTGCTACTCTCTACCTGCTACCTACTCCACGCCAACTATTGTTTGCCATAGAACTCCCGTACAGCATCCGCCACCTCACGCTGTTGATCCTCGCTCAACTCCGTATGCATCGGCAGCGAAATCACCGTCGCCGCCGCCTGCTCTGTCACCGGGAAATCCCCCTTCTTCCCGCCAGACGCGGCAAACGCCTGCTGAAGGTGCAAAGGCACGGGGTAATAGATGGCGTAAGGAATGTTTTTGGATTTGAGGAATTCAGCCAACGCATCACGACGTGGAGCACGAAGGGTGTACTGGTGGAAGATATGCTGGCCATACGGCGCGACGATGGGAACGCTGACCGGTGTATCCTTGAGGAGTTCGTCGTAGCGGACAGCGGCGCGTTGTCGGGCCGAATTGAATTCCTCAAGATGTCGAAGTTTCACCTTCAAAATCGCTGCTTGAATTGTGTCGAGCCTGCTGTTCACCCCAAGGATTTCGTGGTAATAACGGACACGAGAGCCATGGGAGGCAATGGCCTTCATCTGATAGGCTAGTGTCTTGTCGTTTGTGACAATCATGCCGCCGTCGCCAAAGCACCCCAGGTTTTTGCTTGGGAAGAACGAGATGCACCCAATGGTACCGATCCCCCCCACTTTCTTTGCTTTATACGAAGAGCCCATTGCTTGTGCGCAATCCTCAATAACATGAATCTTGTGCCGCCTGGCAATCTCCAAAATCGGATCCATGTCCGTAGGCTGCCCATACAAGTGAACGGGAATAATGGCCTTTGTCTTCTTCGTGATTGCCCGTTCAATCATCGCTGGGTCGATGTTGAACGTCTTCGGATCGATATCAACGTACACTGGTTTCGCCCCGAGCAGAGCGATGGTCTCAGCAGTCGCGACAAAGGTAAATGGCGTAGTGATGACCTCATCACCGGGACCGATTCCAAGTGCCATCATGGCAATCTGCAGTGCATCGGTACCAGAAGCACAACCGAGCGCCCATTCGACGCCCAGATATCCCGCTACGGCGCACTCAAACTCGCCGACCTCCTTGCCCAGAATGAACTGGCCTGAGTCGAGGACGTCGTGAATCGCTTTATCGATTTCGTCTTTCAGCCGCTGATACTGGCCGACGACGTCTACCATGTGTAGGGGCATGTCAGTTTACAGTGGACAGTCGACCTTGTACAGAATGTTAAACGTGCGAGAAGGTTTCCAAATCTAAAATCTAAACTCGACCATATAAAATGCTAATGTGTTCCCTTCCCGCTCGACGCAACAATGAAAGTCCGGAGAATTATTTTAAAGTCGAGGGTCAGCGACATGTTTTCAAGATAATAGAGATCATATTTGATCTTTTCTTTAACATCTTCGAGGGATCGATCATAACGATGACGGACCTGGGCCCACCCGGTGATGCCGGGGCGGACGAGGTGGCGCGGCTCGTAGAAGGGCAGCTGGCGGGCGATCTCGGCGACGNNGCCAACTCTCGTAATGCGCTTGTCTTCGGGCTGCGCCCAGACAGGTCCGGTGTCTCGTTCTGCATCCGGAATCATTGAGCGGAATTTGTAGAGCTTGAAAATCCTGCCTTTCTTCCCCACACGCTCTTGAACATGGAACACGGATCCGGGAGAATCCAATCTGATAAGCAGAGCCACAAAGAGCCAGACGGGCAGTAAAGGAACGAGCACCAGAAGGGATACCAGAATGTCGATAAATCGCTTGGCAATCCACTGCCAACGGTCCATATTCGTGGGGTGAAGCCGAATGAGCGGATGTCCTACTACTTCTTCGAACTTGAATCCCCCGAGCACATCCAGGCTTTCGGGGACGACCTTGATATCGGGGACCATGCCATTGCATTGGGCAAGGATGTCGAGGATTTCTTCCCTCGACAGATAATTTGCAGCAACGAGTATTTCCTCCACTCCCTTTTCGCGCACTGTGGCTGGAATGTCCTTATATGTTCCGAGGACTGGAAGCCCCTTGAACTCCCCTGATGTCTTTTCCCGATCCACCACGCCCACAAGCGTGTATTTGAGTCCCGGCCGCCGCTCGATATCATCCAAGAGATCCTCGGCGGCAGACGAGATGCCCACGAGAAGCGTGTTTCGTCGTCTAAAACCGAGTATTTCGTATTTGCGCTCAACAGCAATTATTATCATTCGCATGAACACCACAAAGAACCCCACCGCCCCTCCGTACACAACGGTCGTAATCCTCCCTTCAANNGGGCGACGAAAAATCAAACGTCAGCAGGAAAAGCATCAGAGTCCCCGCAGCGACGACCTTGAACACGAGCATGGCATAATCAATACGGGAGGCATCCCAGGGGATATCATAGAGGCCTGTTAATGCAAACATTGCCAGCCAGCCGAGGGTAAGGAGGAGCATCGCCGGACTGATGACATACATTTCCAAAGGCACGTACCCCACTGTTCCCACCACTCCAGATTCAAATCTGAAGAAATATGACATGGCAAAGGCCAAAACCAGTGCCACAGTATCTCCGCTGAGGAGAACGAGTCGATCGATCACGCGCGCCACGCTGAGCGGTTGGATAGAGTGCTTCGGTTCCTTGTCGCGGNNTGCGGCGGATACCGACAAAGACGGCAAAGACCATTACCGCCAGTAATACCGTGGCGTACATGCTATCGAGGTACACCAACAACAGGCTGATAGTGGCATTAAATGCCGAAACGAAATAAATCGTGACAACTGTCTGCCGATGCGTGAAGCCAAGGTCCATGACCCGGTGGTGGATATGTTCCTTGTCCGGTTTAAGTGGATGCAGGCCCCGGCGGAGACGTCGGAAGAAAGCCACTGATGTGTCGACGATTGGAACCGCAAGCGCAACAACCACCGCAAGGAGTGATACGGATCCTTCCTGGCCGGCCGGGTAGTGGATAATGCGCAGAGAGAGGCAGGCCAGAAAGAAACCGAGAAACAGACTGCCGGTATCGCCCATAAATATGGACTNNTGAAATTGTAACGCAAGAATCCCAGACACCCCGCGAGAAGCGACAAGGTTGCAACAACAACTACCCAGTCATGGGCATAGATCCCCATCGCAAGAAAGGAAGCTGCAACGATTGCTGAAACACCGGCTGCGAGTCCATCCAGTCCGTCAAGCAGGTTGACTGCGTTGGTAATGCCAATCAACCAGAGCAGGGTAATCATCGGACCGAACAGGACAAGGCGAATCGGAGAGAGGAACGGGACGGAAAGAAATTCAATCCCAAGTCCGGAGTACATCACAAGCATTGAGGCAACCGTTTGAACAATAAGCTTGCCAAATGATCCCACCCCAATAATATCAACATACATCCCCAGCCCTACAATCATTCCCAACGCAATCAAGAGCGGCAAAAGGTGCAACCCTGAGACGTCCAGTATCCAAGGAAAAGAGACAACAGCAATTGTCATCCCCGCCGCAATACCCGCAATGATGCCAATACCTCCCATCCTTGGCATGAAAACGGTATTGACCTTCCTTGCGCCAGGATAGTCACCAACTTTCCACCGAATTGCCAATGCCCGTACCAGCGGGGTGACGCCGAGGGAAACGCCAAAGGAGATGACAAAGATAACGACAATCGAGAACATTGGAGAAAGGGCTCTCCGGACAGTTCATGAACTTTCTGCAATCACTTAAGGAGGCTTCTTCATCAAGGAAAATCAAACGAAATGGCGTGCGGACAAATTGTGCGCACGCAGTCGTCTTACTCATCGACTCATGATTACTCGTCGATCCCTGGACAACCTTTGCGACTACTGCGTGAGGGGTTAAGAAATCAGCCCCACCGCTCTCGCTACCTCCGGGGTTTAGTCTTCTTCCAAGAGTTGATCGGGAACTCTCACGTGTTCGACTGACATCCGCTTGCTCCCATGTTTCTTCTCGGTCAAGACAGATGTGGAAATAGCGCACTCTCTTCAAAGATACTCGTGCGAATGTCGGCGTACGAGGATATTGGAGCGTACAACAACCAACATTGGCGCTCTAAAGCACTCAATTCAGACCCTCAAAGTCATCACACATGGGGATCGAGCGAGGCGACAGACGGTTTAGATTCCAGCCTTGCAGCCACACTGTCGGCAGGCTTAAACATCACCCTTATCCATTGTACAACAAGATAAGGGATTTGGAGGAGATTATAAAGGTAAGGAGGTCGATCTGCTCTTGAATCTTCCTTTCTTCGATTCGTGGGCTCTTAGCGGCTGAGACTATTTGCAAATCTTCTCATCAAAACATGGATGGCCCCGCAGGAATGACGCAGCCAGCGCGGAACAAAGCATCGAAAGGGCACATTTGCATCACCGGTCTAACCATGGCCCGGTCGAAGCCACTTGATCACTGATATTCAAGGGTCATGATACTACACTTATCTGGAGATGAAAGCCTCGTAAGGCGCACGAGAACTCCCAACTGGCAATGAGGTCAGCGTGAGATGTTGAGAATTCCTTCGTCGCCTGAACGAATTTCCAACATTTCACAATCCAAACACGGACAAAATGTTGATTCGGAATTCCTTGGGGTCTGTCATGGCTTCTACCACTGAAAGGAAGTCAACGCGAGGTGAGGACATGAATGAGCTTATCGAAGCTTCGTCCCACCTCTTGTGTTGAATACCTCGTTAGGACATACTCTCNNCGCGGCAGTGTAGACCGCAGGCTCTTCGGGTCCCACAACCCTTCCGCAACGGACATGCTGAACCAGCCAACGCAGCTCAGAGTCTTCGTCCGCTTCGACTAATACAGACTTCCCTGACGCCATGATGGTGTAGATCTTTGAGGGGAATCCATCTTTTGTCGTGTTGCGCTTCATGGGGATCGTGCAGAGATCGCTGCTCGCATTAATCAGCGGCATCAAATCACGGGATTGATCACCTATCAGTTTGACATTCATTAACTTGCGCCCGCTCACCTCAGCTGCCAACCAGTCCATTCGCCCTCCCCCGCCTACAACAACAAACTGGATTGGCAGTGCAGTGAGGTCTTCAGCGGCACGTAGCACCGTCAACCAATCCAGATTTATCGACACATTCCCTCCGTACATTACCACAAAACTGTCNNGCCGGTACAACTCGGTGTCCACGGAATTGGGAATCACATACAGCTTACCTTCCGGAATTCCCCGTGAGCGGATTATATCGCTGAACCATTGTGATATTGTAACAACAGCGTTGTTCCGGCGGTAGACAAACCTTTCGATTACCTGCAATATCCGAATCAGGAGAGTATTAGTTATCAATCCTTGATGGACAGCAAAGTCAGGATATATTTCCTGGACATTGTAGACTGAAGGGACACCATGCCTGAGACTGAGAAGCCAGCCCATGACTCCCATGGTCAAGGGTGGAGAGGGGGCGATAACGATGTCAAAGGAACCGACTGCAAGCCATCCGACCAAAAATGACATGAGATGANNATCAATCTCACTCCGGTACACCAACCCCAAGAGGAACCGGTGTAACGGTTGCCGTGCAAGAGCGGATGGATCTGTGTTATAGTGGGGTGTCGTGGTCAGCACCTTCACCGCGTGTCCCCGGCGGATAAGCTGACGGGCAAGATCAGTCATTACATAGCCCGTCGAAACCCCGTCAGGAGAAAAAGTGTGGGTATGGAGAAGTATACAAGCCACTTTTTTTGATCCCTCAAGAAAGGCCGTGGATTTGACAGGACGTCAGAAGTGGAGAGTGTCGGCTCCGTCGCCACCGTCCGACCGCCCGAGCCGAATCCACCCACCTTCACCAAAATGCGTCGGATTGCAGAGAAAAGCCAAGCCTCAGCTGGTATTTCACTTGTAGTCGAAAGCTCGTTGAAAGCAGGAACGATGCACTCGACACTTCATTGCGGCCAGTTTTCTGGAATGAATATCGCTCTTCGGAATCAGATGCTTTAGATTGATTTGCTTTGGTCGTACGCCACGGCATCAGAGCTCACGCACTGTGCCATCGTTGACAACAACCGAACCGTCAATCCTTCTGTTCAAACGACGAGACGCCGGACAAGAGACGTTCAAGGTTGTCGTCGAACGAGTCACCCTTGAATCCCTCCACCACATTTTGCATCTGCATCAACACTGTGTCCCGGATGTCTGGATTGTTCAGAATAANNACCTCTCCACTGAGCTCACTACCTCCTGGGGATGCTGGTAGCGCAACATCGGAATAGGCACAATCTCGCGTTGCCCTCCTGAGTTGTGCACAAACGGGATACAACCTGCCGCGGCAGCTTCCAGGACAGCGATGCCAAAATGTTCAAACTCCCTTGCATGAACGAAGAATTTGCTTTCTGCCAAAACGCAGCGAACCCTCTCATAGTCCGCATTGATTTCAAAAGTTACCGGAATGGATTCGGCTATTACCCGCTTTCGTAAAATCTCCTCATATTTGAGGTCGGATCTCCTGCCAAGGATAACGAACCGAGCCTCCGGAAATTGCCTGGAGAGATGGGCAAACACATCCAGGAGCAAAGCATAGCCTTTGTCCGGTGCAATCCTTCCCACAGCAACAAATTGAAATCTCCTTTTCTCCCATGGGAGCCCATGGTCGCGCGAGGTGATGTCAAACGCCGGATAGAGCACAGTAGATTCAATATTGTATGATTCTTTAACGATGTCCTTCATGAACTCCGAATTGACAGCAGTAATATTAGCACGAAAGCCATCGATTCGATCTCCAGAGACCAGAAAAACGACAGTCCTATACAGAAAGGCCGCTGCCTTGAAGCGATCTAGCAAGGCGGGTCGCCCGCTGATAAGGTACTTTGCAAGCAAATCCTTGGCTGCGAAGGCGGGATAATGAATATACTGAAAACCCCTTCGGTGAAAATCGATTTCACCTGATGTTGAAATGCATAAATCGCATTCCGAGGCAAACCGCCTTGCCTTGCGGTGCAAGAAGGCATGTCTGAGAAGGGTAAACCGTCCATCATGTTGCGAGGGCAGAAGCGGGCATCGCACAACGACGTTGCGAACACGCTGGGTTGGTAGCTTCATCCCTGACAAGCGCTCAACCCGTTCCCACTCAACCGGTTTGAGCGTAAGCAACACCACGTCAACATTTTTGTTCGAAAGAATCCATCGGAGTATCTTGAGCGCGACCAGCTCCGCCCCGCCGATGACATCAAGTCGCGGATGCACAATGAGAATTTTGCGGGCAATCACAGAAACTATTCTCCCGGAAGTTCGCTTGGGGTTGTCGACAAAGGCTGCAGCACGCCACGACTCATCAGGCGTCTTATATCAGCAAATGTGACCAACCGAAACACCAGGAAGAGTCCCCCGAGCATTACCATGACAGCAGTCAGTCTCAACACCAACGCCTGAGGCAAAAGTCCCAGTTGATCGAACACCAGCGGAACAACACCAATACATAATCCCTTAAGATAAAGGGCAAGAAATCCTCGACCTTGGACGTAATCGCGAACAAACCATAGATTGCCACAGGCTATTGCAAATTCCGTACCCAAAGTGACCCACGAGGCTCCCTGTAGCCCCCATCGGGGTATTAACATGTAGTGTCCGACGATATTTGCCAACGTCACAAAGAGAATGACGACGTTCATCCATGATTGACGTCCACTGGCGGCGACCAGGCTGCCAAATACCCAAGACATCCCCAACGGTATGACCGCGATGACCAAAATCCCCACTGGCGCCGAAGCTGCAGCGTATTCCGGACCGTAAAATATGCCGGTGACAGCCTCCCTCATCAGGGCTATCGGCACAGCCATCGAAATAGAGATGACCAATAAGACTCGACTTGCCTGGTACAGAAGTGATCCAACATATTGCTTTTCAGTCCGTCTCCTTGAGAATGATGGATACATGGGACCGACAATGACTGCTGGAAACAGCAGAAAGGACTCGACGATACGATATCCCGCATTGTAAAAACCCACCTGCGCTTCATTCCCCGTGATCCATCGTAACATAAGCGTAGCTGATCGGAAATACACGACCATGAAAAAACTCATGAGAGCATAAGGGGCTGCGGGTTTGATTATACGCTTCCAAAGATACTGCCAATTGATGCTCCAACGTGGCAATCCAATGTTCCTGGCCAGCATGTAGAATGTTGCCAGAAATGTAATCACATAAGCCCCAGAAAACGCTCCAAGGAACAACTTCGTCTTTCCACCGAAATAGAGAACTCCACCACAGAGAAGGAGAATGAGAACTTTCTCAATAACAATTGATCTGGCCTCATACTGCATTACTTCAAATGCTCGAAACACGAATCGACAGTGAACCATGAGGGCATTAAAGCCGCAGTAAATCGTTGCAATGGCAATCAGGCTCATCGCTTCGGCATTTGTCGCGCCAAACAAAAGCGAGCTACAGGCAACAATCGCAACAAGGATTGCAGAGATCACTTTCAGAAAACTCGAATGCGCAAAGAACTCCTGGAATTGGACGGTCTTCGCAGACAAATCGCGTACCGTAAGGATGTCAATGCCTCCTTCAAACAGTACCGCAATAACAGAAACGTACGAGATCGCATACATGTATTTCCCATACTCGGTTGGCCCAAGCATCCGTGCGGAAATGAGGAGAAATAAGAACCAGAGGGGCTTTACGCCGAGGTTTGCCCCTGCAAGCCAGCGGAAGTTCTCTAAGACGGTTCGGCCGTTCTTCAACTGTAGCCTTTCTTAAATCAATGATAGCACATTCTTAGGATGAACGCTCTTCCGAAGTTGCGATGATGTTCACGGCAAATGCCAGGGCAATCCAAAACGGAACCGCCACCTTGTCGACATAGAGAAATCCGTTCACCAGACTATGCACGAGATACGTCAACACCGCACCGAGGCAGCCGAGGAGGAGGTTGCGCGTGAGTTGGTCTTTTATTCGGAAGTACTTTCTGATTCCCGTGAAGAACACAAAAACGATCAGCGCCAGGTAAGAAAGAATACCGGGAAGCCCGGCTTCCGCCCAGAACTGAAGATAGTCATTGTGGGGAAAACCGTAGAAATCGGAAACGAGCGTTTCGAGTCTTCTGTCGTGATAGGTATAATAGTGAATCGCATACGTGCCAAACCCGACACCCAAATACGGGTGTGCATGAATAATGTTCACTGCTGCCACCCATCGATTCACACGTTCCAGGTTTGAGAGATCTCTTTCAACATCCCCCATGGACTTTACATGAGTTTCGAGGTTCGATTGGACCCCAACCCTGGTAACGGCAATCGCAAGCACACCGGTTGCGACTGCGACGAAAAGAAACGCCTTGGGACGAAGGAATTCCCGCGCCTTCATGATGAAGAAGAAGACCACCAAGGCGCCCATGCCCAACCAAGCTCCACGCGTATATGAGAATATTACACCCATGAACATTATGAACACGCCAACTGCTGCAACGACTTTATGCCGTATATTTTCCTTCACGCCAAAAGCGACACCTGCTCCCAAACCTGCGACCAGGGACAGATGAGCCGCATAGGAACCATGTTCCAAAAAGAAAGGGGCAATTCCTTGTGCTGCAGACCCCATCGAGAATCCCATCTGTACCTGCCGGAGCGTCACCATGGCGACAAAAGCAGAGGACACGCACAACATTATGAAAAGAATCCTCGACATCTGATGTGATGAGGGGAAGTATTTTCGCGGGTAGAAATAGCAGGCTCCAATGTACCAGGCCATCACCAGGAATTCTTTTATCGAAACAGTCGGATAAGTTGACGTGACAACGGAAAGTCCAAGTGCGGCCAGGAAGACCAACACAGCCCGGTCAATCAAGCGCGCCGATGGCAAGCCCTGGGCGCTGTTCTTCCGGGAGAAGAGGGCAACAATTACCCAGAAACCCAAGAGAACCAAGATGAGGGCCTCCGTAGGAAACCAAATTGCGCTACTAGTCCCAGGAATGAGCAATTCGATGGAGAAAGGCGTGGTAATGGCAAAGAAGATAAAAACAACACGGTGATCATAGAACAAAAAGAAGAGTAGAAAAAGTCCGAAGGGAATGAACAGAATTACCAGGTTCCCGAGAACGATCGCAAGCACTGTCATCGCCACAAATATCGCAGAAGTCAAAACAAGAAAAACTTGTTCCGTCTTGCTTGTTCCTTCCGGGAAGTACCCTCGCAATGTCGCAATGCCATGCATTATTCTATCCCAAAAGCAGGTTACTCGCTCTTCTTCCTGCGGCGAAAATATAGATTCTGCCGGATCCACGCGAGCTTGGCAGCCTGTTCCTCATCCTTAAGGGATTCTGCAACTCGCTCACGTAGGAAGACTAGCACCAATGAAAAAGCAAGGGCCGCGCAAGTCGCCAGCAAGACGATGAAGGTCCGCTTCGGCTGCGACTTTTTCTCAGGCGGAGACGCCTTATCCAGGACGAGAATCACCGGAACATCTTTGTGCTCGTCTATTTTCGCCTGCTCATACAGGGGGACGAGGAATTCCATAATCTTCTGTTGGATGAGAAGATTTCGGTACAATCGGAGAGATTGAATCCCCCCG
>PMNP01000201.1 GCA_003161755.1 Ignavibacteriota bacterium
GGTCTGATTATCTGGACCATTATCACATTTCTGATCGTGCTGGCAATTCTCCGCGCAGCAGCCTGGAAGCCGCTGATTAAGGCGCTCAACGATCGCGAGGAGAAAATTCGCTCCTCGCTCGAACAGGCAGAGCATGCGCATCAGGAAGCGCAGCGGCTCCTCGAAGAGAATCGCAGGGAGATGGCAAAGGCCGGCGATCAGGCGGCGCGGATTATCCGTGACGGGCGAGATATGGGAGAACGCCTGAAGAACGAGATCCTGGAGAAAGCACAGACCGCATCGAAACAAATGGTCGAACAGGCCAAGCAGGAAATCGGGCGTGAAAAGGACGCAGCACTCACGCAGCTTCGCGGCGAAGTGGCCGATCTTGCCCTCGGCGCTGCAGGGAAAATCCTTGAGGTCAACCTCGACAACGCCCAGCAGCGAAAGCTGGTCGATTCCGTCATCAACGATCTCGCGAGATCCTGAACCATGCACAATCCTCGCGTTGCACGGCGATATGCTATTGCGTTGATGAGCGTGGTCCGGGAGGCGAAGTGTGTCGACACAGCCGCTGACGACATGGCCCAGATCGAACGGACGCTCCATGCCTCACGGGATCTGGAAGTCATGCTCGCCAGTCCGATCATGTCGGAAGGAAAGAAGACTGCGGTCCTTCACGAAGTGTTCGCAAAGCGCGTTGGACAAATTCCCTTGGCCTTTATGGATCTGCTTGTCAGAAAACACCGTGTGATCAATCTCCGTGAGGTGGCCACACAGTTCCTGGCCCTGTGGGATGAACAACGGGGAGTGATCACGGCGGAAGTGACGGCGGCGGTGGAGCTTGATGCGCCGCATCAACAAGCCCTCAAGGCCGAACTCGAACGGCGGACAGGGAAGACCGTGAAGATGCTGATGAAACGCAATAGCGCAATCATGGGCGGGCTCGTCATCAGAATTGGAGATACGGTGTTGGATTCGAGTGTCCAGCATCAACTCGCGCTGTTGCGCGAACGGTTTATTGGATCCAGCCGCGTGGCAATGTAAGACTGCGGCGGCAATCACGAATACGCAAGGAATGACAATGGCTGACGTGCGTCCAGAAGAAGTGTCCGCGATTCTCCGACGGCAACTTGCCGGCTTCGAAAAAGAAACTGATATCTATGATGTCGGTACAGTCCTCCAGGTGGGAGACGGTGTCGCGCGCATCTATGGGCTCTCCAAAGCTCTGATGAGCGAACTGGTGGAATTTCCCCACGGAGTCTTCGGGATGGTCTTGAATCTCGAAGAAGACAACGTCGGGTGTATCCTCTTCGGGGAATCGTCTGATATCAAGGAAGGGGACACGGTGAAGCGGACAGGACGCGTGGCGTCCATGCCGGTCGGCGAAACAATGTTGGGCAGGGTCATTAGTGCGCTCGGGGAACCACGTGACGGCCGGGGTCCGATTCAAGCAAGCGAATACATGCCCATCGAGCGTAAAGCGCTCGGTGTGGTCCAACGTCAGCCGGTGAAGGAACCCCTGCAAACTGGGATAAAGGCTATCGATGCAATGATTCCGATTGGCCGCGGACAGCGCGAGTTGATTATTGGTGACCGCCAAACGGGGAAGACGGCGGTGGCGATCGATACGATCATCAATCAGAAATTCACGCACACTGAAGAGGCCAAGAAGAACGGCGTGAAGCCGGTGTTCTGCATCTATGTTGCCGTGGGCCAGAAGAGCTCCACCGTGGCGCAGGTCGTCGACAAGCTTCAGACAGAAGGCGCGATGGCATACACAACCGTGATCGCGGCCCCGGCAAGCGATCCGGCGCCGATGCAGTATATCGCCCCCTACTCCGGAGCAACGCTCGGGGAATTCTTCCGCGACAAGGGGCGTCACGCTCTTGTGGTGTACGACGATCTTACCAAGCAGGCGCAGGCGTATCGCCAGGTTTCCCTTCTGCTTCGCAGACCTCCCGGCCGGGAAGCGTATCCTGGTGACGTTTTTTATCTCCACTCCCGTCTTCTTGAACGGGCATCGAAACTCAGCGACGCGCTCGGCGGCGGCAGTCTGACAGCTCTCCCGGTGATTGAAACCCAGGCGAACGACGTCTCCGCGTACATCCCCACGAATGTGATCTCCATTACCGACGGCCAAATCTATCTTGAGTCGAGCATGTTCAACGCGGGGATCCGCCCGGCCATCAACGTCGGCATCTCGGTCTCTCGCGTGGGTGGGAGCGCCCAGATCAAGGCGATGAAACAGGTGGCGGGACGTCTGCGCATTGATCTTGCGCAGTACCGCGAACTTGAGGCGTTTGCAAAATTTGGGTCCGACCTTGATAAATCGACGAAGGCACAGCTGTTGAGGGGCGCTGCTCTCGTTGAGTTGCTCAAGCAGGGACAGTATTCCCCAATGCCGGTGGAAAAACAGGTTGTCAGCATTTTCGCGGGAACCAACGGCTTTCTCGATGATGTCCCGATTGAACAGATCCAACGGTTCGAGAAGGAGTTTCTCGATGTGATGGAGTTGCAGCACCAGGACGTCCTCCAATCAATCGCGCAAACGAAGGACTTGAGCAAGGATCAGGCGGCGAAATTGAAAGAGATCCTGGCAGGGTTCAAGACGACGTTTATTGCATCACCGGCGACGGCAAGCGTCGCCTAATGCTGAGGAAGCTGAACAGTCTATGCCCACTCTTCGTGAAGTACGCAACCGGATCATCGGCGTCAAGAAAACCCAGAAGATTACCCGTGCGATGAAGATGGTCTCCGCGGCAAAACTCCGCCGCGCGCAGACGGCGGTTCTTGCCGCGCGGCCGTATGCTGCTACTCTGCGAAAGCTCCTCGCCCATCTGGCGTTACAAACGAGCGTGGATGACGATCCTCTCATGATCGTTCGTCCAGTCCACTCGGTGGCGCTTGTTGTCGTTACTTCCGATCGTGGTCTTTGCGGTGCGTTCAACACCAATGTCATTAAGGCGGCGCAGCAACGAATCCAGGAACAGGGTTACGGCCGTTCGCCGAAGTACTCTCTGTTCTGTGTCGGAAAAAAAGGCACGGAGTTCTTCCAGAAACGGAATTTTCCTGTCGCACAGGGTTGCCCGGGTGTTTTCCAACATGTCACGTTTGCCTCTGCACAGACGATTGCGCACGTGCTCATCGAGCAATTTCGTTCGGGACAGGTCGACCGGGTGGAGATTCTGTATAATGAGTTCAAGAATGCCGCACAGCAACGAATCGTCGTCGATCAATTCCTGCCGATTCCTGCTGAGATTATTGCCAAAGGATCGAAAGTAAGGGAAACCCCCTACATCTACGAACCCGACAGTCCGGCGATTCTCTCTGCCCTTCTTCCCCGGTCCCTTGATTTCCATCTTTGGCGCGTGTTGCTCGAATCGAATGCGTCAGAAGAGGGTGCCAGAATGACGGCAATGGACAATGCCACGGAGAATGCCAACGAAATGATTGAAACCCTCAACCTCCAGTACAACAAGGCCAGGCAAGCTACCATCACCAAGGAGCTTCTGGAAATTGTGGCAGGGGCTGAGGCACTTACACAAGGGTAATTCTCCCCTATTACAGCCATTGTCAAAAGCTCTCCCCGTTTCTTCTCCCAACATCGCGCCACCAGGCCGAATACGGGGGCATTTCCCCTCGATTGTGTTGCTTTCCACCCCTTTTTTCCGTATTATTACCATCCTACGGTCGAATTATGTCTTGACGCAGGTATGTGATGTTTGAGGAACTAAGCGGCAAGCTGGATACCGTCCTTCGCAAGCTGCGCGCACAGGGGAGAATCACCGAGGCGAATGTTGCGGAGACACTCCGCGAGCTGCGTCGTGTTCTTCTTGATGCTGACGTAAACTATAAAGTCGCCAAAAAATTCGTTGATGACGTTTTGAAGCGGTCGACCGGGCAGGACGTGCTCCGGAGCATTACCCCTGGTCAGCAAATCGTCAAAATTATCCATGATGAACTTGTAACGCTGCTCGGAAGCAGCGAATCGGCAATTACCTTTGCGTCCATGCCCCCGTCTGTTGTCATGGTCGCAGGTCTTCAAGGTTCCGGCAAGACAACTTTTTGTGCAAAACTCGGGACCCATCTGTTGGGTCAGGGAAGGCACCCGTTGCTTGCGGCGGCGGATGTTCATCGGCCGGCGGCCATCGACCAGCTCGTTGCGCTTGGTCAACAGGCTGGAATTCCGGTATTTAGCGAGCCCGGAGCCGATGCCGTCACGGTAGCACGACACGCAGTGGAATACGCGAGGAAGAATGCGCGTGACACCGTGATCGTCGATACAGCGGGACGGCTGCACATTGATGATGAAATGATGCGGGAGGCCGAGGAAGTCAAGGCCGCTGTTACTCCCAGCGAGATACTCTTTGTTGTCGATGCGATGATGGGGCAGGAAGCGGTCACTGTGGCGAAGGCGTTTCACGACAGGCTACAGTTCGATGGCGCTGTGCTGACGAAGATGGACGGCGACGCGCGTGGCGGAGCGGCACTCTCTCTCCGCGCAACGGTGGGTAAACCCATCAAGTTCGTCGGCGTCGGCGAAAAGCTTGACGCACTTGAGAAGTTCTATCCCGATCGCATGGCCTCGCGCATCCTCGGGATGGGCGATATCGTCTCGCTCGTCGAAAAGGTACAGGCGCAGTTCGACGAAGAAAAGGCGGTTCGTCTAGAGGAAAAACTGCGCAAGTCGCAGTTTACTCTGGAGGATTTCCTGGGACAACTCCAGGAAGTGAAGAAGATGGGGCCTCTGAGTCAGGTGATGGGAATGCTCCCCGGGATGAACAAGATTCCCCAGGGTGCAAACGTTGACGAGAAAGCGCTCGTCAGGATTGAGGCAATAATCCAGTCGATGACGCTTGATGAGCGGCAGAATCCCAACATCCTGAATGGAAGCAGGCGAAAACGCATAGCGCTGGGATCAGGGACGTCCGTTCAGGATGTCAACAAGCTCATCAAGCAGTTCGAACAAATGCAGCGCATGGTGAAGACGTTGAGCAAGGGTGGAGCAAGAGCGGCGCGCAGTCTGCGGTTTTCGTGAACTTGTGTCACGCACCAGAATAATCGTCGCTCTAACCCTGAAGCATCCGGCATCGCCGGATTGAATCAACTGGAAAACATAGGAAATCGGGATAGTGGAATATCTGTCCGGAAATCCGGCCGGCAGAATGCAGTATTCACGCAAGCGAACAAAGGAGAACAGCATTGGCAGTACGACTGAGATTGCGGCGGGTCGGCAAGAAGAAGGCGCCGGTCTACCACATTGTTGCCGCCGACTCGCGCGTAGAGCGGAATGGCAAGTTCCTTGAGGTGGTGGGACGGTATGAGCCCCTGCAACACCCGGCGCTCGTGTCGGCAAAAGAAGACCGCCTCTTCTATTGGTTGAAAAATGGTGCGCTCCCGACAGACACTGTCCGCAGCCTCCTGCAACGGAATGGACTCTGGATGAAGTGGTCTCTTACCAAGCGGGGGAAGGACGCGGCATTCATCACCTCGGCAATGGAACAATGGCAAATGGCCCAGGTCGAGAAACGTCAGCGCGATGAGGCGAGGAACACCAGACGAGCCGAAGCCCGAAAGAAAAAGAAGGCGGCGGCAAAAGAACCCGCTGCCACGGCTCCAACGGCAGCAGTGGCTCCGCCGGCGTGATTTACAGGATCTGAGGGAAATCCTCGGATCATGATCCCGGTTGAGAACGTTGCGATGTGCCCAAGTGTTGGAGAATTAGACAGAGGGGCTGGTATTCAGAGGAGGGGAAGCATGAAGGAGTTCGTGGAGTATATCGCAAAACACCTTGTCGACCATCCTGAAGGGCTTACGCTCGAACAGGAAGAGAAGGAAAACAGTATCATCGTTCGCATCAAGGTGGACGAAGCAGATATAGGGAAGATCATTGGAAAGAAGGGCCGGACAGCCCAATCGCTCCGGACACTTCTTTCCGCTGTCGCCGCAAAGGGCGGAAAACGGGCAATTCTGGAAATCGCCGATTGAAAACGTTGACTCACGGGTTGCTTGCAGTCGGTAAGATCGTAAAAGCATTCGGCATCCAGGGAGACCTTGTCGTACGGCCAATGACCGACTCGCCTGATCGCTTCAGGCGGCTTCGGGCGGCATATGTCGGTTCCGACGCCACGCAAGTGGAGGAGCGCACTCTCGAACGTGTTATGGTCGAAAGTCGCGGCGTACGGATAAAACTGACAGGAGTGTCTGACAGGACCGCGGCCGAGAGATTTGTCGGGCGCTTTCTGTTCATTGAAGAACAAAAACGCGCCAGGCTTCCCAAGGGACGCTACTACGTCCACGATCTCATCGGCATGAGTGTGGTCGATGAAGTGCGTGGAACGATAGGCGAACTGCGTGACGTCCTGAAGATGCCTGCGCAAGACGTCTATGTAGTGGACGATCACGGCAAGGAAATCATGATTCCGGCAGTGAAGGAATTCATCCGCAAGGTTGACTTGTCGGCACGACAAATGACCGTCCATCTTATCGAGGGAATGGCCGACGAGAGTGCAGGCGAGGTTGCATGAGATTCGATGTTGTCACCGGTTTTCCCCGGCTTGNNAACCTATCGCTGCCTGCCTCGACAAGCTCAAATCCGAACGTCAGTACGACGAGATTGTGTATCTGTCTGCTGATGGCGAGGCTCTGACGCAGTCGCTTGCCAATCAGATGTCGCTGTTGCAGAATGTTGTTCTGCTCTGTGGGCATTATAAAGGGATCGACGAGCGGATCCGCCAGTCATACGGACCGCGTGAGATCTCCATCGGAGATTTTGTGCTCACGGGAGGCGAACTGGCTGCGCTCGTCATCATCGACAGTGTGGTCAGGCTCATCCCAGGAGTGCTCAACGACGGNNCTGAACGGCAATCATGCCGAGATCGCAGAATGGCGGCAGGAAGAACGGGAACGACGCACGATTCAACGGAGGCAGGATCTGCCCGGATTGCACTGACCTTGAAGAATTTCACGCATACACTTTCGCACTGGAGAGGGAAATGGATAAGCTGAAACTTGTCGAGGCTACACAGTTAAAAACGGACATCCCGGCATTTGCACCGGGCGATACACTCAACGTTCATGTGCGCGTCATCGAGGGAGACAAAGAACGCGTCCAACAGTTTCAAGGTGTCGTCATTGGGCGCCACGGGGCAGGCATGAATGCGACATTTACGGTCAGGGCGATCTCCGACGGCGTTGGCGTCGAGCGAATTTTCCCCCTTCACTCTCCCCGGATTGCCAAGATTGAAAAGGTAAAAGAAGGTTCCGTAAGAAGAGCGAAGTTGTACTACCTTCGCAGCCTGGCAAGCAAGGCAATTCGACAGAAGACCAGCGCATAGTCTTGGCGTTCCATGAGACCACCTGTTGCTGGGGCCGTGTGAGTTCCGCCGATCCCAGAAGCGACACTGGTTCACCGTAAGAATTGGATCCTCAAAACTCCGCCGTGTGTGTCTCATGCGGCGGTTTTTTTATTCACGTCCACCGCATTCCTAAGGCATCCCTCTACGCATGAAAACTGGCCGGAAACTCGGAGCGTGGTCATCGTTTGCCTGTCGTCCGCTCATTCAGGGGCTGACCGACCAATCGATGTTCGTCGTCGATGTTGACGCCCCTGCACCTACGGCGTTCAAATTGCGCGACAACGATCTCGAAATAGGGTTTCTGTCACCGATCGATTATGCCAAGGACAGTTCGCATTTGGTCATCGTGCCGGAGGTGGCACTCTGGTCGGAATCAGGCGCGATGGTGTCAACAATTCACTTCCGCACTGGGCTCCATGACGTTGCAACACTTGCCGTTGATCCGTCATCGGCCTCCGAAGTTATACTCGCCAAGATCGTGCTTGAGGAAGAATTCGACATTGCGCCGCAGATAGTTCCCGTTAGTGGTGATCTGGAAAAAATGCTCGAACGAGCCGATGCGGCGTTGTTGGTTGGCGACGCTGCCCTGCGCGAGACTGCCCGGCATGGCGACGCATTGGATCTCGTGGAAACCTGGGTGCAAATGACGAGTCTTCCCTACATCCATGGATTCTGGTAANNCGCGCGAGGGTTCAATTGATGCCCATGCAGTGGAAGTCCTGCAGCGAGCCAAACGCGAAGGCATGGACTCCTTTCCCCTTATTGCGGCGGAATCCGCGGCGAAGAGGGAATTCCCCGGGCTTTCCCAGGATGATTTGATCTCCTACCTCGATCAGTTCTCCCTGAACTTCCCTGAAGAAGCAATTGAAGGGCTCAAGGAATTCCACCATTATGCATTCTATCACGGAGTGCTGGCCGACATTCCCGAAATTCACCTCTACACCCCGGGCGATGATGCCGATGGTGAGGAAGAAGAATAACCTCTCTTCTCTTTTCCTTCAATCCCCTTATTGCCTGAATTGAGCATGCTGTGCTCAGAATCGGCATTCTCGACTCTCCATCGCTTCGAAATTGAATCTTAGCGGAACTATGGGTAGATTCCCTTCATGTTGAGAACTCTCTCCATAAAGAACTATGCCCTGATCAGCGAAATCTCCATAGATTTCGCCTCTGGGTTGAACATCATCACCGGTGAAACCGGCGCCGGAAAATCCATCCTGATTGATGCCCTGAGCCTTGTGCTGGGAGCCCGCGCAAGCGCTGACGAAGTACGATCTGGGAGTGAAAAAGCCGTCGTCGAGGCGGTTTTTGGAGTAGAGGCGAACAAGAACCTCAGGACCTTTTCTGAAAATCATGAGATTGAATGGCGCGATGAATTCATTGTGCGCAGGGAAATTTCCGCCAAGGGGCAAAGCCGCTGTTATGTCAACGATTCTCCAGTCCCTCTTGCCCTGCAAAAACAAGTGGGCGAGCTCCTCGTCGACCTCCACGGACAACACGAACACCAGTCCCTTCTTCGTATCGATACCCATATCGGTATGCTGGACGAATTCGGGGGTCTTGACGGAATTGTGGAGGAATATTCCGCCCTGTACGAGTCGTTGCGCGAAAAAACGGCTGCGCTTGCCGACCTCCGTCTGCGCGAACGTCAACTTCTGGAGAAAAAGGAATTCTACGAATTTCAGATCCGGGAAATTGACGCTGTCGGACCGCATGCGGGTGAGGAGCTGGAACTCGAACGGGAACTGAAGATTCTCGAAAATGCGGAAAGACTGTACAGCAGTACCGGCCGCATCTACGAGATGTTGTATGAAGGAGATCGATCTGTCCATGATCAGCTTGTCGTAGCACGAAACCAGTTGCAGGGGCTGACGGACATCGACGATCGGTTTAAGGAGGCCGCGGCAGAGTGCGCATCAGCGGAAGCAGTGGTCAGCGAACTTGCCAAGTTCATCCAGGGCTACAATGCACGTGTGGAATTCAATCCGGAACGGCTCGATGAGCTTCGAGATCGGCTGGGNNGTCTCTCGATGCCGTTCTTGAGCACCGTGAACGGATTGGCCAGGAGGTAGCTCTCGCTGCGAATTTCGACGAGGTGATCGCCCAGTGGCAATCCGAGGTGGAGTCAGTCAGGAATGCCTCCGGCGCGATCGCACAACGGCTTTCGGGAAAGCGGCATGATGCCGCGAGAAAGATCGAAAAGGGGATTGTCGCCGAACTCGCAAAGCTCGGAATCGAGCATGGACGGTTCGGGGTCTCCATAAGCCAGCGGGAAATCGGGTCCGACGATGATGCCCCGTTGTTTACAAAGGCCGGCCGGAAATGTATTGCCCTTGCACCTCGGGGGTACGACAACGTGGAGTTTATGATCTCCACGAATCTCGGAGAAGAACCCAAACCGCTTGCCAAAGTGGCCTCTGGCGGTGAAGTCTCGAGGATCATGCTGGCATTGAAAAGCATCCTGGCAAAATCCGATAGCCTGCCCGTTCTGATCTTTGATGAAATTGATGTCGGCGTGAGTGGCAAAATCGCCCAGGCGGTGGGGCTGAGCCTTAAATCGCTCTCTGCGTTTCATCAGGTCATTGCGATAACGCATTTGCCGCAGATTGCGGGTCTTGCCGATATCCACTTTGCCGTATCAAAATCTGAAAAATCCGGGCGTGCGACAACGTCCATCCACAAACTGAACCTCGCAGAACAGGTGCAGGAAGTGGCAAAACTCATGAGTGGCGCAGAGGTGACGCAGGTCGGAATGGCGGGCGCACGCGAACTCATGGGATTGAAGTAGCATAATCACTCACCCAACACGGAAGCTGCTGAATCCCATGCCCCTGAAAGTGTTCAACACGCTCACACGTACGAAAGAAGATTTTGTGCCTCTCCGACCCGGCCGCGTCGGCATGTATGTCTGCGGGCCGACCGTCTACGACTACGCCCATATCGGCAACGCGCGGCCGGTNNGAGAAGATAAGCTCGCCAAGCAGTCGCGCCTTGAATTCGTCCACCCTATGCAAGTGGCGGAAACATACACGCGAAGCTACTTTGAGGACATGGATGCTCTGAATATTGTGCGTGCGGATATCGCACCGCGGGCAAGCGGCCATATTACAGAACAACTCTCCATGATCCTGAGACTCGTGGAATCAGGATTCGCCTATGAAGTGGACGGATCAGTGTATTTTGACGTGACGAGGTTCCGTGACTACGGAAAACTTTCGGGAAGGCGAATCGACGAACAGGAAGCCGGTGCCCGGGTGGAAATCAACCCGGCAAAGAAGCACCCGGGTGATTTTGCTCTTTGGAAGAAGGCGGAAAAAGGCCACATTATGCGCTGGCCCAGTCCGTGGGGAGAAGGNNCGCCTTGGAGAAAGCTTTGATATTCATGGCGGCGGACTGGAGAACCAGTTTCCTCATCACGAATGCGAGATTGCACAGAGTGAAGCCTACAGCGGTAAGCCGTATGTGAAGTACTGGTTGCACAATAACATGGTTACCGTTGATGGCAGGAAGATGGGGAAGTCGCTCGGCAATTTTCTGACACTGAAGGATGCATTCAAGAAATGGCAGCCGGAGGTCATTCGCTTTTTCGTGCTCCAAAGTCACTACCGAAGCTCTCTGGATTTCAGCGAAGCCGCGCTCGAGGGTGCGGCAAAGGGGTTGGAACGTTTGAAGAGCGTCCGACGATCACTGAACGAGCGCCTGCGTTCGGCCGGTGACGACAATGACCGTTCCGGACTCAACCNNGTCACTCAACCTCGCCGCATTCAGGGAGAGATTCTTCGAGGCGATGAACGACGATTTTAACACTCCTCAGGCGATCGCTGTGCTGTTCGATGCCGCCCGGGAATTGAACAGTGCCTTGTCATCAGGCACCACCATCTCTCGAGCAGTACTCCGCGACTGCGACGCATTGTTCGAGGAGTTTGGAGGATCAATCCTCGGTTTGCGCATGGTTGACGACGCTCCAAACGGGACAAGTCCCTCACAAGAAGAAGGTTTGATGGACGTGCTGATGGAAATCAGGAAAGAACTCAGAACCCAAAAACTATGGTCACTGGCCGACACTCTGCGCGACAAACTCGCAAATCTCGGAATTACCATTGAAGACACGAAACAGGGGACGTCATGGAAGCGGTCGGGATAGCGCATTACAGCTCAGAGTGAGGCGGGCGAGGGATGGAAAGCGAAAGAGCGCAGGCGGCCCTGTAAGAATAGGATGACATGAATCAAACGACGATCATCGCTGATGCATTTTCCATCACGTGCAATGCCCAGGAACAGGGTGGCCGGTTGAGCTTCCTTATCCAGGATGGATGCATCAGGGATATCTCGACAGACGCCGGGACGTTTAAAAGCGCAAATCCCGACGCCTTGGTCATTGATGGAAGGCGCATGCTCGTCATTCCGGGGTTCGTCAATGCGCATTTCCATCCTGAGCGACTTCTTTTCCAAGACCTCTTTTATCAGACTCCCTTTTCGCTCTGGCGGCAGGATTCCCGCTATCAGGAGCGCATGACCAGGCTGGGTGCTGCCGATGCGCAAAGTGATCTACTCACGGTGTTTGGGCTGTCGGCCATCCATAACATCCGCAGCGGTATAACGACGGCATGTCTTACACTCCCACCGGTGGAATCTGAAGTTCTTGCTTCGTTGAAAAGTCCGGAAACCCTGGGAGGACTCCGGCCTGTTATCGTCATCCGCACCTGGGAACAAATTGCCGAGGCGCGCCGACTCGCCTCGACTTCTGGGATATTCCTCAGCCTGGGGGAGGAAGCGGAGCTGACAGTGTATAGCATCGACAGCATGACGAGGGCTGCGAAAGAATTGGGCGTTACACTCTCGGCACATCTCGGCGAACGCAAGGAAGAAATTGATGCGTTGCGCCGCAGTTTTCGAAAGGGAATATTGACGATCCTGCGCGACTTTGGACTCCTCACCCCGTCGTTGCATCTTGTCCATATGAATCATGGAAATGCGGAGGATGTCCGGCTCGGGGTCGAGCAGGGAGTGACCTTTGTTCTCTGCCCGCGATCGACGATTCTCAAACGGACCGGTTACCCGTTGCTCAGGCACATCGGCAATGCCCCTTTGCGGGTCTGCATTGGAACCGACTGGGAGGAGCCTGACATGTTTCGGGAAATGCAGTTCCTCAGCCAGCTCTCGATGTTGTTTTCAGGCTTCCCCTCGTTCGCTCCCCTTGAATTGGTTCATATGGCAACCATCAACGGCGCTGCTTCTCTTGGGAAGGCGAATGAAATCGGATCTCTTGAGCGGGGGAAAAAGGCCGATTTCGTGATCCTCAACCTCTCTCCTGTTCATCTTGAATACCTCAATGACAATCCCTCGGCACGCGATTTGGCGTCACTCCTTGTGCGAAATCTCAGTACTGCCGATATCCGGACCGTCATGGTGGATGGGAAGGATGTCTTCTCCAATGGAATTTGTACACATATGGATGAGGAATCAACCGTCGCGCGATTCCGGCGAGTCTTTGCTTCAATGCCGGGAATCCTCTCCGATTCTGAATCTCCGGTGACGAGAGCGAAAATTATCCCCTTTGTGGGACCTTCAGCCGGGCGTGGTCCGGATCTCGAGGGATTCGAAGAGGGGTTCGCAGTGATGAAGCCGCAAAAGTCTTCTGTTGCTCCAACCTCCGGATCTCTCTCTATGACGCCTGCGGCTGTCGCTACAAATGAAGATCAATCCAAAGCCAGGATCCCGACAGGACCGGTAATTCCGATCGCAGCACCTCGGGATTCAGAAGAAAAGGAGGAGACCTCGACATCTGTCTCCTCCCGAGTACACGAAATCCAAAAGCCGGAACTTTCGAAAAATGTTCGAAAGGTTTTTGGTGACGACGAGGAATCAATTCCGGAATAGTCCGGTGAGCGCAAGCCTGAGCCACACCGCAGTCATGACAGTGGAAACAGAGCGTTCTCATAGCAGGATCTCCAGCCAATGATCGTACGCCATTCTTGTCTCGCCATTCTTCTTGCGTGCACTCCCATCTCCGTCGCGGCACAGGGATCAGCAGGGACCGGCGGCAAACTCNNATCGTCGACATGCCGACTGCCGGAATGCTGCCCAAAGGATCGCTTGGCTTTGATTCATACTTCCTCGCCGGTGGCGGCCTCCTCGTTGGCATTTCCGTTGGCGTACTTGATCGGTTCTCACTTGGCGTCTCGTATGGAGGGAACGAACTCATCGGCAGCGGGACCCCAATGATGAATGAGGTGCCCGGCATCGCGCTGAAAGTGCGTATCCTTGAGGAATCGATTGGATTCCCTGCGTTGGCCATCGGGTTTGACTCTCAAGGGCAGGACGGCTATATCAAAGGATTGAGCCGCTATCATATCAAGTCGCCGGGATTCTACGGCGTGGTAAGCAAGAACTACACACTGCTTGGTTTTTTCAGCCTCCATGGCGGCGGTAACTATTCATTTGAGACTGCAGATGAGGACCGTGATGTGAATTTCTTTGCGGGCGTGGAGAAGTCGATTGGACCATTCGTCTCCGTTGTGCTCGAGTTCAATTCGGGTTTGAATGACAACGATCATCAGGCGTTGGGAAAAGGACGTGGCTACCTGAACCTTGCCTGGAATTTTTCCCTTGGGAGCGGATTGACCGTGGGGATCAATTTCAAAGATCTCTTCAAGAATAATGGGGAAGTGGATGGAGCGAATAGAACTGTCAGATTGGAGTATATCAAACAGCTGTAGTGGAAGCTTGTGAGTGGGAAGAACCGTTCGTTGTTNNAAGAACGTGGCACTGATATTGCGATGAGACAGAGTGGTCCCAAGGTCACCGGAGGTAATTCAATGAACACGCGTTACGCATATGGCATGGTCTTCATCCTGGCACTGTTTTTTGCAGGATGTTACACACAGTTTGGTCCCACACGAGGGGGCTACGCGAGGGCTCCTGAGCCCTCAGCAACAACTGAGGAATCATACGCCCAGGATGATAGCACACCTGACAGTAGTGGAACGGACACGGAATATGAGCAGGATCGCCAACAACTGTACTATGGAGGTTATGCACCGCAGTACGAGAGTCCGGGGTACTCAGTGGGGTTCGGAGTAGCAGTGTATAACCCATACTGGCTGAGCCCTTGGGACCCGTGGGGATACCCTTGGTCTACTGGCGGGTGGTTCTATCCGAATTATGGCTATGGATACCGTTCACACTATGGCTACTCTGGATATCGGCCATACTCCGGGTATGGACATTTCTGGCAGGGTCATTCAGGGTATGCTCAAAATTCGCCTCGCGGTAGTCTTCCTCCATTGGGAAGGACCCGAGGTTTGGGTTCGACCGGCCGATCGATTACTCCAATTGGCAACGGTTATGGTTCGTACGGCAGCTCCACTCCTTCAGAAAGAATGGGTTCGAGGGCACCCGTCCTTCCGTCTGCTGGATCGCGGATTACGTCCGCTCCGACCAGAAGTACGACCGCTGCCACGAGCCGAACGATGGCGACGCCCAATGTGCGGCGTGGCAGACAACAAGCTGCAGGCAGAGGGATTTCATCACCCAGGCCTGTTGCTCGCGGCCGTGATGGCGGATATAGATCAACTGGACCGCGCTGGTCGCCGCCCCCTTCTTCCCGGTCTGCTCCTGCAGCGGCTCCAGCGTACAATCCGCCACGTTCAGCTCCATCGGCGCCAGCCTCTGCTCCATCGGGAGGTAACAGAGGTGGCGGTAACGATGGTGGTTCAAGAAGCGGCGGCGGATCGTCAGGCGGACATCGAAGGTAGCCGTTCAACACCCAAACTGGGGCACACGACACTCCGCGCATGGCGGTGGCAACAAGGAGCACAACCAAGAAGCATATTGGAGACCCATCTATGAAACGGATGAGATGTATCGGTGCGGCAGTATTGATTCTCTCTCTATGTTTCGCAAGAGCACCCCGCGCGATGGCGCAAGTTCCCGTCGAGGCCGCTCAACGGCTTGCTTCTCCGGGTTTCGGTGNNCCGTGCGCTCTATTGGAATCCCGCCGGGCTTGCCCAAGCACAGTATGGAGAATTCTCGTTCGGACTGTCTCAGTACCTGACAAATGATAAAAGCAGCTATCTTGGTGAATCATCGTCATACAACAATAACGCTACAAACCTCAACACTCTTGGATTTGTCCTGCCGGTTCCTGTACGTCAGGGGAGCCTGGTACTAGGCTTCGGGTTTACCCGACAGACGAACTTCACATCAGGTGTTGCGTTCAATGGGTATAATACGTTGAGTTCCATTATTCAAACATATGCCCAAAATGGATTATTGATTGATACCACCTCGGATTGGCAGGATAACCTTGCCTACCAATTGTACCTTGCCGACACATTGCACTCACCCGGAGGCCCGAGATGGAACAGCCCCATCTTGAATAATGTCCGGCAAACAGGGACGTCAACGGAAGTGGGCGGACTCAACAACTGGATGGTCGGTGGGGCTATGGACGTCGCAAGAAATCTTTCGGTTGGTATGACCCTCACGTATGTCAGTGGATCGTATCGTTATGATCAGGAATTCCATGAGCTTGATCCGCTGAATGTCCATCCAATTCCCTACGACGTGAACGATGTGCGCATTGATCAGGTCATTGAGGATGATATCTCCGGAATTGATGCCCGGTTCGGTCTGCTCTACCGCGAACCCGGCCGATTCCGGGTTGGATTCACCATCAAGACGCCCACATATTTTACGATCGACGAGACATATAGCACAACCGGTCAAGTTCTTTATCGGACTCCTGGTATAACTGGTCAGTATGCCTATGGTCCCGTTGAGGCTCAGGGTTCAACGAAATACGATGTCCACACGCCCTGGGTATTCGGCGCGGGTGCATCGGTGACTTTGCGGAATTTTACACTCTTGGGCGCAGGCGACTACACAGACTGGACCCAGACCGAGTTTGCCAATGCCGACCAGACTACAATGGACGGAAATAGAGACTTTGCATCGATTTTCCGGGGCGTATTGGACCTCCGTGGAGGAGTGGAATACGACACACAAAAAGGGGTCATGCTGCGCGGCGGATTCGGCTACAACCCTTCAATCTATAAGGGCGATCCCTCTTCGTTCGCACAAAAGACCTTCACGCTCGGCTTGGGCATCCAACTGGGTGATTTCACGACTCTTGATGCCGGATTTGCGCACAGCTGGTACACGACGTATAGAATCAACTACGATGCGTATACACGCATCGATGAGACCATTGCCACAAACACATTCTTGGTCACGTTGACACACCACTTCTAGGGAAGGACGAACCAGAGGACACCACCGAAGACAGGTCCGA
>PMNP01000230.1:0-202 GCA_003161755.1 Ignavibacteriota bacterium
TTCCAGAAGCCCAATCCGTTTCCGACGATGTCCATTTTTGACAATGTCGCTGCCGGCCTCCGATTAAACGGAATTCATCACAAGGGAGGACTCGCGGAGGTTGTTGAAAAAAGCCTTCGGCAGGCAGCTTTGTGGGATGAGGTGAAGGACTCACTCGGAAAATCGGGTGCAAGCTTGTCTGGCGGTCAGCAACAGCGTCTTT
>PMNP01000230.1:247-5402 GCA_003161755.1 Ignavibacteriota bacterium
AACCGAAGACTATATCACGGGCAGGTTCGGATAGGGAAGTGTTGTCTATGGAGAGACATTTCGAAAAGGAACTGGATGACCTTCGAGGAAACTTGTCGGCGATGGGTAGCCTCGTTGACGCGCAACTCGAGACGGCGTGTGAGGCCCTCTTTGGGGGTCGGACAGAGCTGGCTGCCGAGGTCATTCGAAAAGACGTCGAGGTTGATGAGTTTGATGTCCGTATTGACCGCCAATGTCAACAGATTCTGGCGCTCTCTCAGCCTGTGGCAATTGATCTTCGTCTGCTGATGGCGGGCCTGCAGATCAATGGACAGCTAGAACGGATCGGTGACATTGCCGTGAACATCGCGGAACGGGCAAGACTGCTGGCTGCCTTTGGACCGTTGCTTTCAATGACCCGTCTGGAGGAAATGGCGCAAATCGCACGCATCATGGTTCGCGACAGCCTGGAATCGTTCATGCAGGCGGACGCGGAGCGGGCAAGCCGCGTCTTGGCCACGGACGATGTTGTGGACAATCTTGGCCATGAGGTCTTTTCTCAGTTGGTTGCCGCAATGCGGGAAGACCACGGGCTCATCGAGCCGGCGGCGCATATGCTGATCTTGATCCACCATATCGAACGGATGGCAGACCACGCAACGAACATTGCCGAGGATGTTATCTTTCTTGTGGAGGCGCGGATGGTGAAGCACAGCACGAATTCGCTGGCAGAAGAATAATGTCGTTGTTGCAGTCCATCGGGATTTTCAGTACCGTTGACTATCACAAACTTTACTGAACGTATGCAACGTCACTTTGTCATGAAGCTCGAGTCTCTGAAATCGACACTCATCCGGATGAGCAGTCTGGCCGAGCAGGCCATTGCAGAATCCATCCGCGCGCTGCTCGAGCGAAACCCGGAAGTCGCACGAAGAGTCATCATGGAAGATGAGGGGATCAACCAGTTGGAAGTCGTCATTGATAATGAGGTGGTCGACCTTCTCGCCCTCCAGCAACCGGTCGCAACAGACCTTCGTCTCATTCTGGCGGCGCAGAAGATCAACAACGACTTGGAGAGGATTGGCGACCATGCAGTAAACATCGCCGAGTCCGCTCTCCAATATGCCTCACAAAGTCCCATCACGCGGCCATTGGATATTCCCAGGATGGCGACAATTACAAAGACCATGCTCAGGGAAGCGATTGACGCCTTCATTCATGGTGACTCTCGACTGGCGCGAAACGTATTGAAGAATGACGATGAGATTGACGATCTGAATCGGAAGACCATCGACGAGCTTGTGGAGGTCATTCGCGAGAATCCCGGCACGTTGCTTGAACAGGCCCTGGATCTCATTCGTGTAAGCCGTAATCTGGAACGCGTTGCGGATTTGGCGACAAACATCGCCGAAGAGGTCATTTTTATCACCGATGCCCAAGTGGTAAAGCACCACCAACTCGATCACCTCCAGGCGCCCAGGGAGTAAGAGGTCCAGCACCGCTGGGCGGCCAGTTTCTGCGTTTTGCTCATCCTCCGTTTCCCTCTCTCATTCCGCTGGATTCCACGTCTTCCTCTCCGTTGCGCGAGAATCGAAAAACACGTATCTTGCGTTACTTCGAAGTTTCTGCCGGTTTCCGGCAATTTCGCCATCATGGTGGGTAACAGTGGCCAAAATTATCACTATAGCGAACCAAAAGGGAGGGGTGGGGAAGACCACAACGGCCGTGAATCTTGCTGCCTGTATCGCTGCAGCGGAAAAACGAACGCTGCTTGTCGATGCCGACCCTCAGGCAAACGCAACAAGCGGCANNTATCTATGAAGTCTTGGTGGGGTTGTTGCCTGCGTCGGAAGTGGTGAAGAAAACGCAGATGCCGTTTCTCTCGGTCATCCCTTCGCACATCAACCTTGTCGGATCGGAAGTCGAATTAGTTTCCGTCGACGAACGGGAACGAAGGCTCAAGGCGGGACTTGAACCCATCCGGGGCGATTTTGATTTTATCATCATTGATTGCCCGCCTTCGTTGGGACTCTTGACGCTCAACGCTCTCACCGCTGCAGATTCCGTTCTCATACCGGTGCAATGTGAATATTTTGCGCTTGAAGGGCTCGGCCAACTGCTGAATACCATCAACATGGTCAAGAAGCAGCTCAATGAGAAGCTTGAGATTGAAGGGGTGTTGATGACGATGTATGACAGCCGTCTTCGGCTGTCAAACCAAATCGTTGCTGAGGTGAAAAAGTACTTCGGCGAGAAGGTGTTTCGGGCGGTCGTCACACGGAATGTCCGATTGAGTGAAGCGCCTAGTTTTGGCAAGCCGATCATCCTCTACGACGCAATGTCCAGCGGCACCCGCAATTACATGGATCTTGCGCACGAAGTTCTCATCAACAATAACCATCATGTTGTCATCGCATGAGGCAAGATTGACGTCCTCAAGCAAAACGGTTCTTGGACGCGGCCTGGCTTCGCTCATCCCACGGGAACGGCTGGAATCTCCACCACTATCCGGACGATCCGACGATGGGTCAAGCACAGAGATTATCGCGATGGTCGACCTCGACCGGGTCGAGCGGAATCCCTATCAACCGCGCACTGATTTTGATACGGAGAGTTTGGAAGAGCTGAAACGTTCGATTCAGGCAAAGGGCGTCATTCAGCCGATCACTGTTCGCCGTGTGGAACGCGGATACCAGTTGATTTCTGGCGAGAGGAGAGTGCGTGCGGCACGCGAGGCGGGGCTGAAGCAGATTCCCGCCTATATCCTTAGGGTTGACTCGAATGAGGATATGCTCGAACTCGCACTGATCGAAAACCTCCAGCGCGAGGACTTGAACCCGCTGGAGGTCGCAGTTGGATATCGGCGATTGATTGAAGAGTGCAACCTTACGCAAGAGCAAGTCTCGGAAAAAGTCGGCAAGGATCGCTCTACAGTAGCGAATTTCCTCCGTCTCCTGAAACTTCCTGAAACGATCCAGGTGGCCGTGAGGGAAGGCAAGATTAGCGGGGGACATGCCCGGGCGTTGGCCGGGCTGGAACGTCAGGACATTCAACTGGCAATCTTCCGCCGGGTTCTGGAAAAGGGCCTGTCGGTCCGCGACACGGAAAGACTCGCTCGAGCGGCGACAACGTCGGGGAAAAATCCGCGCGGGGGACGATCCCTTCCCCCCGGTGGGAGTCGCGACACCGCGCTCTCCAATATCGAGGAACGACTTCGTCAGGTTCTGGGAACGAAAGTCGTGGTTCGCTCCGGAGAGGGTGGCAAGGGGGAAATCGTCATCGAGTTCTATTCGCCAGACGATCTGGACCGACTTCTCGATATGTTTGCCGAGATCGACAACAACGTTCATTAATCCCTTCTGCATCGATGAAACGAACAATAGTAGCAACATCAAGCGCTCCTGCCGCTATCGGTCCCTACAGTCAGGCGATACGAGTCTCTTCGGGGATGGTGTACACGTCAGGTCAGATACCATTGGACCCGGTCACAGGCAGCATCGTCGACGGCGGGATAGTTGCGCAAACCGGAAGGGTGTTGCGAAATATTCAGGCGGTTCTCGAGGCGTCGGGAAGTGGCATGGAGTTGGTCGTAAAGACGACCGTGTTTCTTCTTGACATGAACGATTTTTCCGCTATGAACGAAGTGTACTCTTCGTTCTTTCCTTCAGCGCCGCCGGCCCGATCCACTGTTCAAGTTTCAAGGCTTCCGCGCGATGTGCGCATTGAGATCGAAGCCATCGCACTTACGCGTGAAGATTGAGCACCCCGATGCCCACGAAGCCGGCAGTTGCGGCTCTCTTCGTTTTCCTTTTCTTCCCGGCGTCGTTGTTTGCCCTGCCGGCACGGTCCGATACCACCAACAGCCAGCCTCCAGTCGGCCGTTTTACCGCTGACACCGTGCGCACCTTGACGGAAGGAGCCTGGTCCGACACCCTCCACCTGTTCCAGCGGACAAAATCACCGGGCCTTGCCATGCTCCTCTCTGCTGCCCTTCCCGGTGCGGGCCAATTCTATAATGAGTCATATTGGAAAGTACCGGTGGTGGCCGGACTTGGAATATACTTTGTCGCGGAATGGATAAGCTGCAATAACGACTACCATCATTAACGTGATCTGTATGGCGGATTGCTCGCAATTGATCCTCGTGGCGAACTGAGCGATAACCTGCCTTTGGCGTTCAAGGCCAACGGCTATCTTGCGCTGCGCGAGTTTTACAGGGATCAGCGCGATTCGTTCACCTGGTATTTTCTTGTCCTCTATATCATCAATATCGCTGACGCCTACGTTGATGCGAGCCTTTTTGATTTTAATGTTGGGCCGGATCTTTCCCTTCAGCAACTTCCATCGATGCGCGGCACTTTGCCGGTCTCACTTACTGTGCGCTTCCGATTTTAATATCAAGGACGTGAGGCAATGCTCAACTACATTTGGGTCGCCCTGATTGTCATCGGCATAGTGACCGCCATTGCAATCGATATTGCAGACGAGGCGAGGGACACGTTTCGAAACGGGCAGTCTCTTGAGGCAGAATTCATTCCTGAAAAACAGCCTGGTGCGATCCGGTCTGATTGGCAGGGAGTCCTCCTGATTCCGGGAAACCGGTATTCGACGTTCTACGGTGTCGAGAATCCCAGGGATACGATCCATGGTACTGCAACAATTTCTGGTGACTCACTTACCTTCAGGGCTTTTTCAATTGCAATGGACAACGATACTCCGGCATTGTGGCGCACAATGGCGGCGTCGGGAACGGCACGTGACAAACTTGCGGGGGTCGTGGAATCCGCNNGGGCGACCCGATAAATCGAGCGCAACTCTGCGAATAGTTTTTGATCCGGTACGGTTCGTCAAACTGCGCGCGGTCACACAGGCAGCGTTTGACTATGCCGGAACAGCAGTCACCATTGCTCTGGGACTTATCGGGATTATGGCTTCGTGGCTCGGCGTCATGAAGGTGGCTGAAGAGGCCGGGGTGCTCAAGGTCGTCGCACGTGTCCTGGCACCACTCATGCGCCGCATCTTTCCTGACGTTCCCCCCGACCATCCCGCGGCCAGCGCCATGATCATGAATATCGCAGCAAATATGCTCGGTCTGAGCAATGCGGCAACGCCGTTGGGACTCAAAGCGATGGAGGAATTGAACAAGCTCAATCCAAAAGCAGGGACGGCGACAAAC
>PMNP01000095.1 GCA_003161755.1 Ignavibacteriota bacterium
CGCGGCATCCGCACGTTCGAGACCTACACCCGCAACACGCTGGATATCAACGCGGTGCCAGTGCTGAAAAAGCTCAGCCACCTGCCCGTCATCGTCGATCCCAGCCACGGCATTGGACTCTCGGATGGGGTTCCCGCCATGGCGCTCGCCGCGATCGCTGCAGGCGCCGACGGAGTGATGATCGAAGTCCACCCTGATCCCGAGCAAGCACTCTCTGATGGGGGACAATCGTTGAGGCCGGAACAATTCCTCGCATTGATGAAGACAGCGCGAATGATGGCGCCCGTTCTCGGTCGGCTCATTCAGGAGGAGGTTGCATGATGATCCCACAACAAGGAAGATACTCCTTTCCCGATCAGCGGGGATATTTTGGACAGTATGGCGGAAGATTTGTCCCTGAGACGTTAATTCCAGCTTTGGATGAGCTGGATGAGCTTTATCGCAGCGTCAAGGATGATCCTGAGTTCCAGCGCGAACTGCAGGAGACATTGTCGTCCTATGCCGGCAGGCCGACGCCACTTACCTTTGCCTCCAGACTCACCGAGCATTATGGAAGAGCGAGGGTTTATCTGAAACGGGAGGATCTCTGCCACACAGGTGCTCACAAGATTAACAATACGATCGGACAAATTCTTCTCGCGAAGCGCTCGGGGAAGACGCGGATCATCGCCGAAACGGGGGCAGGCCAACACGGCGTAGCCACGGCAACGGTCGCGGCAAAAGCGGGACTGCAGTGTGTCGTGTACATGGGAGAAGAGGACGTCGAACGCCAGCATCTGAACGTCCTCAGAATGGAGATGCTTGGAGCTGAAGTGCGCCCGGTTTCCTCGGGAAGCAAGACGCTTAAGGATGCGACAAGCGAAGCAATACGTGATTGGGTGACGAATGTGAGAGACACGTTTTACATCATCGGCTCAGTCGTTGGTCCGCATCCGTATCCATTGCTCGTTCGGGATTTTCAATCCGTAATCGGAGAAGAAGTAACGAAGCAAATACAAAAGGCGGAAGGGAGACTTCCCGATATTCTGGTCGCCTGTGTGGGGGGAGGGAGCAATGCGATCGGCTTGTTCTATCCTTTTCTGGACACTCCTGCGCGAATATAGGGCATCGAGGCCGCCGGCCTGGGTCTGGAATCCGGCAAGCATGCAGCCACGCTCTCCCTAGGTCGGCCCGGCGTGCTTCACGGAGCTCTCAGCTATTTGCTGCAAGACGAGAATGGCCAAGTGCAGCTTGCGCATTCCATCTCCGCAGGATTGGATTATCCGGGAGTCGGACCTGAACATAGCGCGTTGAAAGACTCCGGACGTGTCAAGTACATGACCGCCACGGATCGGGAGGCTGTACAAGCGGCATACCGGCTTGCACGGCTGGTAGGAATTATCCCCGCTCTGGAAACCGCTCACGCTTTCGCGTATCTGGAAGCACTCATGCCCCAGACGGGTCGTGAAGAAATTGTCGTCATCAATGTGTCGGGACGAGGAGACAAGGATATTGCCACACTGACTTCAAAGGCCGCGCAATGACGAGACTGTCAACAACGCTTCAAAAGAACATCGCTGCGGGAGAGAAATCTCTTGCTCTCTTCGTTACCGCTGGATACCCTGAAAAGAATTCATTGCCGGCAATTGCCTCAATGCTGGAAAAGGGCGGGGCGGATATCTTGGAAATTGGNNTCTTGCCGACGGACCTGTCATCCAGGAATGCTCGCACAAGGCTCTGCAAAACGGCGTATCATTACACACCATACTGGAAGACGTCCGCACGATCCGGTCGGCGTCAAAAATACCCATCGTGTTGATGGGGTACGTGAATCCCATCCTGACGTACGGGTCAAAGTCGTTTTTTACCCACGCTGCTGAAGCAGGTGCGGATGGGATCATCCTCCCGGAGTTACCGCTCGAGGAGACAGAACGCTTCTGTGGAGAGATTGCTGATGCCGGACTGAACCAGATTCTTTTGGTAACCCCCACGACCAACGTGGAAAGAATCCGCCGGATTGATGCAGCATCAACGGGATTTGTGTATTGTGTCNNGCAGCAGATTACCTTACGCTCGTGCGAAGCGAAGTGCGTTGCAATCCGCTTCTCGTGGGTTTCGGTATTTCTGATCCATCCGACGCCGCGGCACTCGCTCCGTTTGCTGATGGGGTAATTGTGGGGAGCGCGCTGATGAGAAAACTGAAAGAACGGCTGGACTATGAAGTCATCGGGAAGTGGGTTCAAGCGCTGAAGGAAGGACTGAAAGCATAGCCGTGGGCGCGATGTTGGTAGAAAAATATCCCAATTATCCCGTGAGCTCCGGAGGAGCGATCTGTAGATCACAGTCCGCCCCCATGGGCCTGACTACGCGTTTCAGACCACGNNGGCCCGCAGGCGGGGCTGAATGATTGTTTTGTTATGCCGTTCTGCCAATAGGGCGCGCCTACGGCGCAGGGAATTTCAGATTTTAGAGTTTAGATTTTCGAATTACAGACCGCACACCCCTTTTGTGCGATTCGGCCGAGCGACCATGGCGATCGTCATTCTCCATTCCTCGATGCCAACTCGTTGACAATTGTGGAATGTCCGATGACCATTGTAGGTTGTTATCGTCCCGTAGAATCTGCTTTTCTCCCCGCTTTAGGCTTTGCACTTCTCGTTCGAGTGTAAAGCACAGAGAATATCAGCCCGCTAATTGAGACGGAGAATCGCAAGAGCATCTCATTGACATCCTTCCTTGGGTTTGGTACTTTCAAGGGTGGGGAGGGCCTTCACACACCTTCATCTCTGAGGACACGTGGTATCCGGCGAACTCTATGCTCTCATAACGGCCCTCCTCTGGTCGATCAGTGCGCTCATGTTTGCATCAGTGGCGAGACGCCTCTCCTCCGTCCAGACGAACATTCTGCGCATTGTGTTTGCGGAATTCTATGTGATCGTGTTCATCATCCTTACCGGAATCCCGCTACACATCTCCAATGATCAACTCGTGTTCCTTCTCGTGAGCGGGGTCGTTGGTCTTGCACTCGGCGATTCATTTCTCTTTCGGGCTTTCAAAGAGATCGGTGCACCAGCCAGCATGCTCCTGATGGCGCTCGCACCGGCGATTGGCGCGCTCATCGCAGCGGTGACGCTTGGAGAACGATTGGGGTTGATTTCGCTTCTCGGCATGGTGGTGACGCTTGGAGGTGTGGCCATCGTTGTCGTGGGACGGGGGAACGACGGAAAACCCGGGATTATCATGAGTCCGCGCGGCGTGGTGTTCGGGCTTCTTGCAGCAGCAGGACAGGGAGGCGGGATGGTATTGGCAAAGTGCGCATTCCGGCTGGGGCCGATCGATGGGTTCATGGCAACGGCAATTCGGTTGCTCGGGGGCATGGCACTTCTTGTCCCGGTGGCGGTGGTTTCCCGAAGGTTCGGGAGTCCGCAAACGGTGCTTCTCCGCCACCCCCAGACAGTCGTCCTCTTGGCCTTGGGTGCCGTGGTAGGACCGTTTTTGGGGATTGCTTGCAGCTTGCTTGCCGTTGCACGTACTTCAGTTGGAGTGGCGTCAACCATCATGGCAACGGTCCCTGTGATTCTTCTTCCATTAAACGTGATCGTCTATCGTGAGTGGCCTTCACTCAAAGCCGTTGCCGGGGCTTGCGCCGCCGTTGCCGGCGTGGCGTTGTTGTTCATTCAATGATCCATCGTGCATCGCATATGAACAACTGTAAACGATATTGCTTGACTCTAAGCTTGTGTGTCGTCATGCTATTGATTGCGCAGATCTCGCGGGCCGGCGAGTCCAAGTCTGACACAGTCAGACTGAAGCTGCGCTGGTCGCATCAGTTCCAATTTGCAGGCTACTATGCTGCAAAAGAGAAAGGCTACTATCGGGACATGGGACTCGAGGTGGAATTCCTGACCTCGGGGTACACAGAATACGCCGCAAATTGTGTTGATTCGGGCAAGGCGGAATTTGGGGTTGCGGGAACAGATGTTCTTCTCCAGCGAGCGAAGGGGATGCAGATTGTAGTCCTCGCCGCCATATTTCAACATTCGGCGCACGAGATGGTCGTCAGAGAAGAGAGTGGAATATTCGGGCCGGCCGATTTTGCCGGTAAACGGATCATGGCGAACCTTGAACATGATTCGGACTTTCGCGCAATGCTGCTGTCCCAAAGGGTGGACCTTGCAAACACACAAATCATCTCTGATCGGTGGGACCTCAATGATTTCATGCAGGGGAAGTNNTCTCATGTTACGCAACGACACAGGAATATGCCCTCCGTGCTGCTGGTGTTGGGTACAGGGTTATCAGTCCGGCGACCTATGGTATTGATAACTATGGAGAATGTCTGATTACCAGCGAGCGCGAGTTGGAAGAACACCCTGACCGCGTGTCTGCCTTCCGCCGGGCCAGCCTGAAAGGGTGGCAATATGCAATGGCGCACCCAGAAGAGATTATCAGGATCATTCTAAACAAATACCCCCCGGACGATCCCAATATCACCTATGAAGCGCTTGCCTATGAAGCCACCGCCATGAGGTCATATGTCCGGNNATACGCAGATGCGGGCATGATGTCGCGCAACGTGTCCCTTGCGGGATTCCTTTACGAGCCGGAACGGCCACCTGATCTGCGGTGGATGACGCGAATTGTCGTGGGAGCAATTGCCGGGCTTGTAGTGCTTGCCGGCTTCCTCATCTGGAACATGCAGCTTCGCCGTGAGGTCCGGCGTAGAACTCTTGATCTGGAGAGAATGAACGCGGACTTGATTGAAGAAAACGGCGTTCGGCGCCTGGTGGAGGGGGCCTTCAGAGAAAGTGAAAAGAAACTTCGGACATTGATCGATGCAATGCCGGATCTTGTTTTGTTTCGGACAAAAGCAGGCCGATGGTCGGAGGCAAATGCTTTTGCCCGAAATCTCCTCGGACTTCGCCTCGTTGAACACGAAAATGGTCCGTCGGAAATCATTGCGGAATCCAAGAGCCCCTTTCTTGAGGCGGAAGAACGCACACTGGCCGAAGGAACTCTCCTTGAACAGATCGATCGGTCTGAGGAGACTGTCTTGTCCATCGCCGGAGAGATCGTCGTCCTCGAGGTCATTCGTGCCGTTGTCACCAGGAAGGATGGAATGAAGAGTGGTACCGTGATTCTCGGCCGGGATGTTACGGAAAGGAAACGTGTTGAGGCTGCCCTTGCAGATGCAAACCAGGCGTTGAGTGCCATCATCACAGCGTCGCCGACAGCAATCGTCGTCATTGACAACGATCGGAAAGTCGTCGAATGGAACCCTGCGGCGGAAAACCTCTTCGGATGGAAACGAGCGGAGATCTTCGGTTCGGCGGTCCCGAATNNCGAATATGGGGACAAAGCCATCAAATGAACCGGTTGATCTCTGGGATGAAGTGCTCCATGAGCATATGATCACCGGGCGGTTCATTCAACGGCAACGACGTGACGGAGCGACGTTGGATTTGTTCACTTCGGCCGCCGTTCTCCGCAACAGTACGGGCGCCACGGTGGGAGCTGTTGCTATGTTTGTCGACCTGACCGATACGTTTCGCGCCCATGNNTCAAAAATAATCTCCAGGTTGTGTCTAGTCTCCTCAGCCTCCAGGCGGATGGCATTACCGATTCAAACACGAAAGAGGCGTTTCGGGAAAGTCAAAATCGAGTAAGAAGCATGGCGATGATCCACGAAAGGCTCTATCGGTCGGCAGACATTGCCCACCTCGACTTTGCAGAGTACGTAAGGAACCTTACCGCATCTCTTTTTGCTTCATACCGGACAAAAGTGCCGCAAACACGATGCGAACTGGATGTAGAGCCAGTGGCGGTGGATATTGATGTGGCAATTCCGTGTGGTTTGATCCTGAATGAACTTATCTCCAATTCCCTGAAATATGCTTTTCCTGACGGACGGAGCGGTTGTATCCACGTGTCCCTTCAACCTGCGGAGGGAGAACGGTATCGCCTGAAGGTCAGCGATGACGGCGTGGGATTGCCAATTGATTTCGATCCGCGTCATGCAAAAACGCTTGGGTTCCAACTGATCATGCTGCTGGCGGATCAATTGAATGGCCCGATTGAATTGTCAATGGAAGGCGGCCTAGGTGTTTCTCTTTCTTTTCGGCCGCGAAGGGGGGAAAGAGAAAATGACGGAGCGGGAACGCCACCAACACTTGAGGAGCACCCAGAGGATCCCTCACCGTTTCGCGCGGAGATCTGACAACTTGCGAAACAGTAACAATTCCTGCTCGGAAAGGTTTTTCGGAATTTCAACTGCCAGGGTTACGTAAAGATCGCCGGCGTGATTCTTATCCTGATAGGAGGGCATTCCTAAACCTGCCAACCTCAGGATCTTGCCGTTCTGCGAGCCGGGNNCCGGGTTGGATGTCGACCTTGACCGTGTCTTTGAGTGCTGCAACAGGCACCTTGCCTCCAAGAACGGCGGTGTAGAGGTCGATGGGAATGTCCAGGTATAAGTCAAGCCCCTGCCTCTTGAATCGTGGGTGGATAACGACGCGAACCGTAACATAGAGATCCCCCGGGGCTCCACCTCTCGGGCCAGTTGCCCCCTTGCCGGGAAGACGCAAAACTGTCCCATCTTCAATTCCCGGTCGAACAAGCACGCGAAGAGTCTGTCCTTGCACCTCAAAAGTGCGTGTTGTCCCATGAAACGCCTCTTCCAGGGTAATCTCGATAACACCTTCCGTGTCGTGTCCCTTGCGGCTAGCGGTGCGTGACGCTGAACGACGTTCCGCTTGTCCGAAAAGTGCCTCAAAGAAATCGCTGAAACCCTGCCCTCCAAAGACGTCTCCAAAATTGTCCGTTTCATGCGGCCTCTGGTTCCGCTGAGCACCGGAGTAACGTCCCCAATCGAACTGATCAGCATTCCCTCCTGTTGTTTTGTATCGTTGCCAATCCTCCCCAAACATGTCGTATTTCTTGCGCTTCTCGGCATCACTGAGGACTTCATTCGCCTCGTTGACTTCCTTGAATTTGTCCTCGGCACCAGCATCCCCTTTGTTCTTGTCCGGGTGATACTTTATGGCAAGCCGGCGGTAGGCTTTCTTTATATCGCTCGTGGTGGCCTTTCGGTCAACACCGAGAATCTTGTAGTAGTCCTTGTAGTTCATTATTCGCTATGATGTTCGTGAGTGATCCTGCTGTTGCCGATTTGGTGCACACGTTCAACGTCTGCAATCATGGAGCGAAAAGATAAAGTACCGAATTTGGAAGGGCATGTCAATTCCCCAGAGGAGGCAGTTGTGCAGATTCTTTACCACAGGATTGGACGATACGAGATTTGAGGTACGAGATTCCAACAGAAAAAGGAGCACCCCGTTGTCGCTGCATCGGTGCAGTGGTGAGATTTGACGGATTTGATCACCAGGAAGTATACTGCGTTCCATGCAGGAAGTCTTCGGGAAAAGGCTTACGGCATTGCTGGGGGGCTTCCAAATCAGTGGTACAGATGACGCTTGATTTTCTGAGTTGGAGTCTTCTCAAATGGTTCCGACTGCTCAATGATCCGGTGCAGCCGGGAGAAGTGTGCAAGTCGCTGATTCAACTGCTTCCGGATGTCTTCAAGGAGTGCATTGATATGCTCACGCACCTGATGATCAGAAGAATTATGCAGCGAGAATCTTCGCTTCAGTTCCTCGTAGTTAAGATGAGCCTTTGCGACGATTCTGTTTTGATGTTCGTACACGATTGATTCGATGACCAGGTCGAATTGATTGAGCACTGATTCAATTTCCTCTGGGTAAATATTTTTTCCGCTCGGTCCAAGGATGAGGTTTTTCAATCTTCCCTTAATGAACAAATACCCGTTACTGTCGACCACACCCAAATCTCCCGTATGAAACCATCCATCTGGCGTCAGTACTGTTGATGTACGTTCCGGGTCCTTATAGTACCCTATCATGACATTGGGTCCGCGGACCAGGATTTCTCCCTCTCCGGTTTCGCTGTTCGGAGAGGCTATGCGCACCTCAACTCCCTGTAGCGGCCTGCCGACCGCGCGCAATTGCGTGGATGAAGGAGGATCCCCCGTGACGAGGGGGGCAGTTTCCGTGAGCCCATAACCGATCGCATAGGGGAATCGTGCCTCTCGAAGAAACTGTTCAACTTCGATCGCCAATGGTGCCGCGCCAATGCAGAACAATCGCAGTTCCCCGCCAAATGAATCCAACAGCTTCCTGCCGATCACTCCTATCAGCAATTTGCGGGTGATGGACATGCCAAGCAATCGACGGATCACCGGACGTTCAAGCTGCGGCTGGATGCGGGCTTTGAAAATCTTTTCGATAATCAATGGGACCGAGAGAATGACCGTCGGTCGAACCGACTTCATGGCCGGCAGCAGGATGGCGGCAGTAGGGGGCTTGTCGAGGTAGTGGATCGATGCGCCAAGCATGATGGGAAGCACCATTCCGAGCGTGCATTCGTAGGTGTGCGCAAGGGGAAGAATGGACAGCAATCTGTCCGAGCATCCTACATCCACAATCTGCGAAGCGCCAACGGCATCAGCAATGATATTGCGATGCGAGAGCATCACGCCCTTTGAGAACCCCGTGGTTCCGGAGGTATAGACTATTGCTGCAAGGGAGTCTGATGCGATCGGGGAAACCTGGGCAAGCTGCTCGCCGGGAATCCGGGGCAAGGATGACCCAACCGCGTCAATCGGAATTGTTGCCCGCAGGTGAGGGAATGTTGTTCCTTCAAGTTTGGGTGCCAACCTGGACGAAACGAACAACGCCGAACATTCGGCGTGTCTCACGATGTGCTGAATCTCGTCGGGGTGAAAATCGGGAAGAATGGGCACAACCACTGCACCAAGAGCCAGAATGCTGAAATAGGCCATGCCCCATTGCGGGCAATTCTCACTCAACAGACCAACTCGGTCCCCCGGCTCGACGCCAAGAGAGCGGAGGTGGAGGGATGTTTGCCAGACAATTCTTGCTACATCACCATACGAAAACGAATCGCCATCGACTGCAGCGAGTGCAGTTCGGTCTGGGAAGGCGGAACAGCTTTGCTGGAGGAGTTCGGGAAGCGTTAAGGGCAATGAAGCGTTCATCCTTGGGTCCTAAGAAACTCTCACAGTATAGAGAAACCACCAGCCGCAAGCAAGCAGAATAGTATATTTTCAGCGCCTCGGAGGCCCCCCAGATCGATGCTCTTCGCTGATTTCTACTTATATTGCCTATGAGCTTTACGGATACTTTCGTCCACAGAGCATGAAATCAAGAGCAGGCAGCAGGCAGTTTAAAGCTCAGTGCAGGTAGCAGGGAGCAGAAAGCAGGTAGTCGTGAGTAGGACGGGGTTGAACTTGAGTGTCAGTGATGAAAAGGCTTCTGCCGGTCTTCTTCGTGATTGGGGCCAATTATTGCTGGAGGATCTTGAATTTGTAGAACTCACCTTTGGCAAGCATGAGCTGGTCGTGGGTGCCGCTTTCCACAACGCGCCCTTGTTTCATCACGGCAATCCGGTGAGCATTGCGGATAGTCGAGAGACGGTGGGCAACGATGAACGTCGTCCTTCCTTTAATCAATCGCTGCACTTCCTCCTGAATCAGCGATTCGGAGTGTACGTCGAGCGCTGAGGTCGCCTCATCAAAAACGATCACCCGTGGATCCCGAATCAATGCACGGGCGATGGCGATGCGTTGGCGCTGGCCTCCTGAAAGTCGTGCCCCATGTTCACCCAACGGAGTATCAAGACCCTTGGGAAGCTTGGCCACAAATTCCTTCGCATTGGAGCTTTCGAGGATTTCCCAAATCCGGCGATCATCGACGTCTGTAAGTCCATACACAATGTTCTCCCGCACCGTCCCGCTGAACAGCAGGGTCGTTTGCGGAACGACCGCAAGGAAACGCCTGTATTGGCGCAAATCGAGCTCAGCCATTTCTTTCCCGTCGAGCAGGAGTCGGCCCTCCGTTGGTTTTCTCAACCCAATAATAAGGCTCATCAACGTCGACTTTCCCGAGCCTGACTCGCCCACGAAGGCAGTGGATTCTCCAGGGCGTATATCCAGCGAAATATCCTGTAATGCCGGCTGTTGGGATTGTTCGTACGTGTACCCTGCACGATCAAATATGAAATGTCCCTCAACAGAAGGCACGGGCCGTTTGCCTTCGTTGCGCTCAACATGGGGTGAGTCGAGGATCTCGCCGATCGACCGGATGGATTCAAATCCCCGGGAAAGATCCGGATAGGCATTGAGAATCATGTTTACCGCGCCCACAATCATGGCAAAGTAACTCTGGAACAGCACGACATCGCCGACACTGATCTTCTTGTTGAACGCAAGAATGGATGTGAAGAGGAGGCAAATAAGCATGACGATTTGAAATGATGTCCATGAACAAGCGCCGAAAATTGCCCCGATCACTTCAAGTCGTATTCCCTTCGTTTTCACTTGCTCGAGCCGGGTCGTCATCTTCGTTACTTCCACTTCTTCCACGCCGTGGGCGCGTGTCACGGGAATCATCTGAATCATTTCTACGACGCTGGCGGAGAGAGATTCGATTTCGGTGCGGTATTCCTTGTTTCGCGCAGTCATTCTTCGTGAAAAGACAAACACCAGACTGGAGGAAACGGGGACTGAAACAATGTAAAACAGCGCAACCACGGGCTGTCGCAGGACTGTGAATGAAAAGGCAACGACAATCGTGAGGAATGCCGGGAAGACGGAATTCATGAGGTTGCGCGAAAGGATTTCCAGTGTTTCAACGTCGCGCAATACCTTGGTTTGGAGCCGGCCAGACTGATAATTGTCATGGAAGGAAATTGACAGCTNNGCATGGGGATGTTTTGAATGATGATCACAAAAAAGATTATCCCCACAATCCACAAGTCGTGAACGGTGTAACTCCCCGTATCGCTGATGATGGTGATCATGCGGGCAATAATAACGGGGAGAATCCAGACAGGGGAGTGCTTGATAGCGAACAAGAGGATGGACACAAGGAGCCGGACGTACTGCCCCTCGTAGATCCTCAGGAGACCCTTTACTGGGTGAAGGGAATGTTGATTAAACTCTGAAGGTGCAGCTAAAAGACGCGACATTCCGGCTTTCTGGATGAATGCAGGGAGTGGATCTACGGTGTTGCAATGTTATGAAAGTACCGTAGGAATGCAAATGGGTTTGCAGGGTTCTTCGGAAAGGGGCTTCAGATTAATGGACACGCCGGCATTACGAATCGCACGTGCAACCTCGACATGATAACGCGATGAACCGATGTGTACGCCTGACGCAAGGGCGCAATTTTTGGCCTAACAGAGGCCGCAGCAGCATATGGTTTCATCTTCTGGAAGTTCATCGTTGCGCTCACTTACTCTTGCTGAACTTTCCTTAAAGTGAAACATGAAGCGCGGAAGAAAAAGAAAAAGAAACAACTTTCTTATGCTTGATCATTCTTTCTCTGGCATGCGTTCTTGCGTTTTATGGATCGATTGAGTATACTTCGCATGCTTTACTCCTACAACACACGCTGGGCGTGACTGTTGATTCGCATTTCAACGTTGCATATGTTGTCTCTCCTCAAGCGCACGCGTCGGGCTCTGGACCACATCCATGGTGTTCTGCACTTCATTCGAATCGAAGATAGGACTCATCTACGTCGCATCGACGGAGAAGGGTGTATGCAAACTCTCACTTCCGCGTCAAAGCAAGAGAGAGTTTCTTCGCTGGCTTCGCGACAACTTTGACGATAATGAGGTGGTGGACAATAAGTCGCAAAATCGTGACACCATTGATCAGCTGAGCCGGTACTTTAATGGAAGACTTGCAAAGTTTACTGTAGGTGTCGATCTTCGCGGAACGCCATTTCAGCTTCGTGTGTGGAAAGAACTCAACAAGATTTCGTACGGGTCGACCATCACCTACAAGCAACTCGCGAAGCGACTGGGCACAAGTCGTGGGTTCCAGGCCATCGGCCGCGCGAACGCTGCCAATCCTGTCCCGATTATCATTCCCTGTCATCGTGTCCTTGGCGCAAACGGTTCGTTGATCGGCTATGCGAGCGGTGTCAAGACCAAGGAATTCCTTCTGCGTCTGGAAGGCGCACTGATGATTTGACTTTTGCTTTGCCAACGAGCAAGCGTTCCTTCGTTCAGTTCCCTCCTTAAGTTGCCTTCCGTTCTCGTTTTCCGTATGTTAATCTTCCTGCACGACGAAATGAATGAGCGATTTTCTGGAACGTAACCCCATGGCGTTTCTTCAAGAGCTGAACGCGATTCAGCAACAGGCTGTTCTGGCCACAGACGGTCCTGTCATGATAGTGGCTGGAGCCGGCAGCGGAAAAACCCGTGTGTTGACATACCGGGTGGCGCAATTGGTATCTTCAGGCATTCGCCCAGAGTCAATCCTGGCTCTTACCTTTACCAATAAAGCCGCCGAGGAGATGAAATCGCGCATTGTCTCTCTTGTGGGGGAGGAGAGCCGCCGCGTCTGGATGGGGACGTTTCACTCAATCTTTGCGCGAGTCCTTCGGGTCGAAGCTGAGAAGCTCAACTACAGCAGAAGCTTTACAATCTATGATTCAGATGATTCTCTCTCCAGGGTCAAGGCGTCAATGAATCGGCTGGGGATTTCCCAGCAACAATACACGCCGCAGGGAATCCGTGCGCGAATCAGCATGGCGAAAAACCACCTGATGAGCCCCGATGGCCTGAGGAACTCGGCAAAGGACCCGATGAATACGGTGGCGGCGGAGGTGTATGAAGACTACGAAGCCGCCCTGCGTCGCATGAATGCAATGGATTTTGACGACCTCCTCATCAAGCCCTTGCAGTTGTTTGGGCAATACAAGGATGTTCTTTGGCGCTATCAGCAGAGATTTCAGTACCTCCTTGTGGATGAGTACCAGGATACAAACCATGTTCAGTACCGGCTCATTCAGGAACTTGCTCGGGCGCACAAGAATATCTGCGTGGTGGGTGACGACGCGCAGAGCATTTACGGGTTTCGCGGTGCCGATATTCGCAATATCCTGGACTTCGAGAAGGATTATCCGGACTGTAAGGTGTTCCGGCTCGAACAGAACTACCGCTCGACCCAGAACATCCTGTCCGCGGCCAA
>PMNP01000226.1 GCA_003161755.1 Ignavibacteriota bacterium
CACTCTTTGCCTTTTTCTCTTCCAATCTACACACTGATTATTACTGGGAATATGGGGAACTCGGCAAGAACGTATTGCAGGGAAATGGGTATTCCTTGTTCTACTTTCAAGGAGAACATCTTGAGTATCTGTCTCGTTTGGACTCCAGTCCATTTCCCTCTGCGTTCATGCCACCGGGATATGTCGCATTTCTTGTCCCTTTTCTCTTGCTAAAGAACCTACTTCTCCGAAACGCACTCATCTTTCTTGCTCAAATAGTGGTTGCGCTCCTCTCCATTGCCGTTCTCTATCGCTTGACCGCAAGGACCTTCAACACCGTTGCGGCTTGCATCGCGGGCCTGTTTGCCGCCCTTTTGCCTGACTTCGTCTACGCGGCGACGTCTTTTACCCCGACTGTTCTTTCACAATTGCTGTTCCTCCTGCTTGTCTGGGAACTCACCCCGTTGAAATCTTCCTTTGTGCTTTCAAGGGTATTTCGGATTTCGCTCCTGGCAGTAATGCTTATCTACCTCCGCTCAGAGATTCNNCCATGGCGTTCGCCAGACAGACACGACAGGTGCTCGCAATAGCGACACTAGTGGTGATTGCGCTTGCACCCTGGGCTCTGCGCAACAAGGCAACCCTTGGCGAGGCAGTGCCGATCACCACAAACATGGGCTTAAATCTTTTCAGAGGAGAAAATCAGGGGGAAGTCGGCTCTTTTGGCAATCCATATATCGACAGAACTGTTTCCACTCTTCCACACGATTCAACATTTGAACTGGCCTATAATAGGCTCTATACGGATCAGGCTCTTGACTGGATCAGGAGTTCCCCGCGGCAGGCGATGAAAAAGATTCCCGGTAAACTTTTTGACCTTTANNTGCGCAATGTGCCGTTTCGATAATGCTCCTAATATTCTTCGCGATCGGATTCATCCGATCATTTTCTCTTTCGGCGCATATGCCGCTCTATCTCTATCTCCTCCATGCAACCCTGGTCACGATCGTTTTCTTCGCTCTGCCCCGGCATCAAACCATGATGCGTATAGGAATGCTCCCGTTTGTTGGCGTGGGGACGGAATACCTCCTGAGAAAAATTGGCATTGTCAGGAGCAGTTGAGCTGTCAGCAGACTTTCAAACACTCCTCTGCTTGAACCCTCGCCCCTGAATGCCAAAGAAGTGCATTTTGAAAGTAATTAGAGGGATGTGAACAGCGCGCAGAGAAATTTCGTCAGTTTTTCTCGTGAGCAGATTATGGGTTGCTGGTAATNNGAAAGCCATGATATTCTGCTCACCGCTTCCGTTACATCATCAGTCCTCAGTTCACGTTCGTTTGTCCATTAGTATCAGTCCACCTTTCCCTGACGTCTGATTTGTTTTCTACCTGCTGCTTACTACTACCTCCTCTCAGCTTCTCCTTGTCTTATCGTTCCAGCGCGGGCACCATCGCCTCAACCTGTTTGCTAATCCAGCCATACGTGCTCTTGAGCCCGTCTTTCAGCCTCATCTTCGGCTCCCAGCCGAGCTTCTCGCGAAGGAGCTTATTGTCCGAGTTCCGCCCACGAACACCAAGCGGTCCATCAATGTGCTTGATGGCTAGCTTCTTCCCCGAAATCTCCATCACCATCTCGGCCAACTGATTGATGGTCACCANNTTGCATCAGCCTTCGCACAGCTTCCAGACATTCATCAATATAAAGGAATGACCGAGTCTGAAGTCCGTCACCCCAAAGATCAATAGATCCACCCTCATCCGTTTCAGCAACTTTGCGACACATCGCGGCAGGAGCTTTCTCTTTTCCGCCACGCCAAGTCCCCTCGGGGCCAAAGATATTGTGGAACCGTGCCACACGCACGTTCAAGCCGTAATTTCTGTTGTATGCAAGATACAGCCGTTCACTGAACAATTTCTCCCACCCATACTCTGAATCCGGTGCCGCCGGGTACGCGCTTTCCTCGGAGCACTTCGGATTGTCGGGATCTTCCTGATTGTACGCCGGATACATGCACGCAGAGCTGGAGTAGAAGATTTTCTTGACACCGACCAGCCGTGCTTGCTCTGCCATATTAAGATTGATGGTCGCTGAGTTGTGCATCACATCGGCGTCGTGGTTGCCGGAGAAAATGTATCCCGCCCCACCCATATCTGCCGCCAGTTGATACACCTCGTCAAAGGGTTTGTCCACTACCGAGCGAACTACGGTCTGCTCGCGAAGATCCCCTACAATGAACTCATCGGCAGGCAGGTGAGAAAATTCATGCCGCTTCAGATCAACCCCCCTCACCCAATACCCCTCACGCTTCAACCGCTTCACTAAATGTCCACCAATGAACCCACCTGCTCCGCATACGAGCGCTGTTTTCATAGAGAAGAACCTGACGTTGTTTGTGACTTGTCTGTCTCTGGAAGATAAACGATTTACTGCGATCAACTTTCCTCCCCCTCTCTTCGGAGAAGAGAGGGGGGCACCGAATCACACTGGCCGGGGGTGAGTCTATAACAAACAACACATCCAAAGTGGAGAACATATCGAGAAAACAGCACGAAGGCAAGTCACAAGATGCTCAGACTCCCCTACTTTCACTGACGAGCAACGACTCCGGCCCATCGACTTTTCTGAGCGCGCGTGCAGGAACGCCTGCCACAACAGTGTTCGCAGGAACATCCTTCGTTACAACACTTCCTGCGCCAACAATGGCGTTCTCTCCGATGGTTACACCGCACAAGATCGTTGAACTGGTTCCAATCGACGCGCCGCGCTTCACGACGGTCGGCACCACTGCCCAATCCTCTTCCGTCTGAAGCTTCCCCTCGCCTGCAGTTGACCGGGGATACTTGTCATTGATGAACGAAACGTTGTGCCCAACGAAGACATCATCTTCGATGGTCACCCCTTCACAAATAAACGTATGGCTCGAAACTTTGACGTTGTTCCCGATCCTGGCATTCTTTTGAATCTCAACGAATGCGCCGATCTTGCTGTTGTCGCCAACGCTGCACCCGTACAGGTTTGCAAAAGCAAACACTTTCGTGTTCTTGCCGAGCACGACATCGGGTGCTATCCGCTGATACAGATCATTGGCCATAATGGTTTAAGGAAGTGGACAGTTTACAGTGGACAGTGTACCGTGTACAGTTTACAGTGTACAGTAAAATGGGAGAGCATTGGTGTTGCTACCTGCTGCCTGCTTCCAACTACCTGCTCCTAGCCTTAACGGTGCCGCTACCTGCTTCCAACTCCCTGCTCTCGGCATTAACGGTGCTACTACCTGCTTCCTGCTACAGTCTACCTGCTCCAGTATTCCTTCCCGCTAGGACTTCTGCGCGGCCAAGACGCCCTCTTTCCTCGCCGCCGTCACAGCATTCCATTCGGCAACGGGATGATGCGTCTCCAACACCTTACGTTCTCTCTGGTCTGCTTCAATGATTCCGCCATTGAAGGCAATCGTTCTTCCACCCTCCTGCAACGAACGATCCGCAGCTTCGAGGACTCTCACGACATTGAACCCCGCCGCGCCATCGGTCAGCGGCTGCTTTCCTGAATTGATGCAGTCCACAAACTCCTTCACCATCAACGCAAGAGCCTCGGTCTGAGGAACATTCGGCGCGTACATATCGCCTGTCCGGTACTGCACGAGTGCCTCGTAGATGGAATCCTTGCCGGAGATATCCACCCCCTTGTTGTAGATCTTGATTTTTTCACTCGGCTCCATGCCATCGTACACCACCATTTGTTTAGTCCCGCCGATCAGGATCTTGCGAATCTTCACTGGCGAGATCCAGTTGACATGGAAATGTGCGATAAGGTTGTTGGGAAACAAAACCGTAATATATGCCATATCTTCACGGCCATTGAAGTGCTTGCTCCCAACTGCCGACACGCCAATCGGGGCCTGTTGAATGAGGAAATCCATGATGGAAATGTCATGCGGCGCCAGATCCCAAATCACGTTTGTGTCGTGCTGGAACAGACCGAGGTTCACCCGCACGGAGTCAAAATAGAGTACCTGGCCGATTTCCCGTCTATCTAATGCCGCCTTTATCGTCCGTACTGCCGCAGTATAAATGAATGTATGATCGACCATGAGGCGAAGTCCGAGGTTTTCCGCACATTCAATCAGCTCTTCTGCATGAGAGGCTTTCAGCGTGAGAGGCTTTTCCACCAAAACGTGCTTTCCTGCGCGGAGCGCCTTCATGCCCAGAGGGTGATGTGTTGAGACCGGGGTTGCGAGAGCAACGGCATCAATGTCGCTTCTCCCGAGAACCGCATCTATGGAATTGCAAGTCTCGACGCCATAGAAACGTTTTCGCACATTGTCCAGCCGCTTTTCGTTCATGTCGCAGGCAACAACGCTATCGACGCCATCCGTTGCCAGGAAATTGCGGACCAGGTTCGGTCCCCAGTAGCCAAGACCCACTACTGCGATTTTCATGATATCTCCTCGAATTTCGATTTCATACAATTATGAGTTAAGAATTCTCAGTTCTCAATTCTTAACGTCCACCCGTTCCAAACAACATCACTGGCACAGTCTTCAGCAGCAGCCAGATGTCCAGCGTAAACGACCGGTTGTGGACATAATACAGATCGAGCAACACCATATCCCGAAAACTCACCCGGCTCCTGCCAAGCACTTGCCAGACACCCGTGCAACCGGGCGTAACACTCAGACGTTTCTTGTGCCACTCTGAATAGTTGTTCCATTCATAGGGCAGACACGGTCTTGGCCCCACCAGGCTCATGTCGCCTTTGATNNTTCCTTCACGGATGAACGCACGAAGTTTTTCTTCCCGCATTTTGTCGCTATCGCCGCTCACCGTCATCGACCTGAATTTGTAGAAACCGAATGGCCGGCCGTCTTTCCCGATCCGTGTTTGCTTGAAGAGGACAGGTCCCTTGGAATTGAGTTTGATTGCCAGTGCAATCGCGAGGAACAGTGGCAAAAGGACGAACGCCATAATGCATGCGAGAAGAATGTCGCCGATAAGCTTGAATGAGGNNTTACAGACAACGATTTCATCAATCTCTTCTTCTTCCACGATGCTCACGAGTAATTCCGTAGAGCCGAGCACTTTGAATCCAGGAATAGCCTCTACTCCACAGGGCATATCATCATCAAGGAATCCGGTCAGCTGGATTCCAAAGGGATTCTTGGCGGCAACACGGTCGGCCAGCCGCTTACCGGTTTGTCCCGCACCGATGATCAGCAGGCGACGATT
>PMNP01000195.1:0-5728 GCA_003161755.1 Ignavibacteriota bacterium
CAGTCGTCATATATGACGACTGTTTTCGGGGAACTAATGAGGTGCAGTGCGATTCAGGAATTTGAGGCGAGGGGAGACCAGCGAGGAACAATGAGCACAAGATGAATGGAACGGTGGGTCGAGTTAGTTTTGCAGAATGATCCTTGGAGCGAACTGATCTTGAGCGGAACGCATTGGAAACACTTCAGCGATCGTGAGAGGACAAGAGACCGAGCCGGCGGACAGAGGGTTCAGATAAGCCAAGGAGAGCCGCAGCTTTCGTTTTGTTTCCGTCGCATTTCTTCAGAGCCAGGTCGACAAGAAATTGTTCGATGAGCCCCAATGACTTCTGGAGTGAAGATTCGCGCCCTTCCGCTATGAACTGCCTCGCCTTCGTGAGCTCAATGGTATCGTATTCATCGAACATTTCCCGATGGTTCCTGACGATCAAACTTCCGAGATATGCGTTGAGACCAAAGACATTCTCGGGCCACGATTTGCTGATCAAGAACCTCTTAAGGTCGGGGTGAAGTTGGCCGTTCTTCAGAAGGGTATGATTGGAGGTGAGAGCAGACTCTGCAGTCCGGCCAAGGTGAAGTTGACTCCGGAAGAAGTGCGAAGCAAGAAGCGGTAGGTCTGCCTTTCGATCGCGCAGCGGAGGGATCGAGATCTGTTCGAACTTGCGGAGACAGCTGTAGAGAGATGTGACGATTTTTCCTCTGCGATGAAGTTCGCCGAGCGGCGAGCGAAGCGTGATGATAGGACGACACAGGACAAGCTGGACGGACTTGGCTCCCGGACGAACCAATTTCCTTGTCGCAAGAGCATCAGCCAGTTCTTCCTGGAGGAATGTCGAGGCAAAGTCCGGGTGCTTGATGACAGTTGTGGATGGGATCTCGAGGAGGCTGCGACGGGTGGTTGGAAGATCGGGGCTGCTGCCTCCCAATAGTGCGATGCGCTGATCCCGCTCAACGAGAACGCTGAAGTTCAGAGTTTGCAGTTCTGCGGAGCTGCGAGAGCTTTTAAGATGGATGAGGGTGGCGAGAAGGGACTTGCCGGTGCCGGTTTCCCCGACGATTACAAGAGGAGCGGAGCTGACGGCGAGGGAGGGGATCCTTCGCCTGAGCTTCACAATTGCGGGGCTGCGTCCTATGAGGTCGAGAGAGGCCAGCGTTGAAATCCAAGCTGGGCTGGCAGGAAGGCAACTGCCAGTTACGTGGTGGCAAGAGAAAAGATCCCTTGCGCTTAATGGCCTCTGGACTCAACAGGTCTCTGGACTCTGGGGGATTATGTGGTGCTGCTGGGATGGAACGTGAAGCGGACTGAATCGAAGTGGAGAATGATTTGAATGATGGGTGAAGAGGTTAATTGGAAAAATGGCGTTGGGGTCAATGGTTGAGCGTTACGATACGAAATAGTGAAGACGTTGAACGGGAAGCAATCGGAATCGATTGGCGGATTGTGTGGATTGTCACCAGAATAGTGAAAATGTTACGGAAAGCCGGGCAGTTCACGAAAATGAGACGCAACCTGAGAATACACCGAAGCGTCAGGCTAGGCGTTGGCAGAAAAGGTGAGGTCCGCAACTCTAGCGAACTGAGTTGAGGATAGAAAAATGTCAATTGAATCGTGTCGAAGTGCAAATGAGAAATGATTGCATTNNGGAGAACGCAAGTGGCAAAGATCCCGGGACCTCTCTCGTTTCTCAATGTCGGCGATCGTTTGGTGGGACGATTTCCGCTGCTGTGCGCACCAACCGAGAAGCAAGATGATCAAGAGATCGGTGATGAAGGAGTGATCGTTTGGCCAGTTGACGGTTCAGGAAAAACTGATAGCCAACCTGTGAGTGTGAGGATCGGTCTCCGGGTATCGTAGGACGCGGTGCTTTCGATTGAGTGACGAGTTTCGACGAAGTAAACAACACGCGGTCGCTGGCTGGGGCGAACAAAGCTCGAGGGAAGGTATCAGGTGGTGGGTGCTATCTGTCAATCGCCTTCCCTCCCGCCTTTGTACGTCCGGATGATCAAGCCCATTGTGAGATTTAGCGTTCTTCCTTTTCGAGAATGAGTTCGATTGTTGGAGGAGAAACGTTCGTATCGATGCGAATGAACACCTTCTGATTGCCGCTCAGTTTCTTCATTTGAATGATGACAACCCCGGCGTCAAGAACGGCTCGAACGTGATCAAAATTGTCTACCAATATTGCTTTTAATGTTTTGGAAATCGGGGTGCGTTTGTCGAAAGGAATTTTGACGCGTTTGAAGTCCTTTGTTGAGCCCATGTTCAATCCAATCTGATTGAAATGAAAAAGACCTAAACCGACGGCCTGATTTCAGGTCGCCGTAGCTTAGGTCTCTGGACTCAATGGTCTCTGGACTCGGTAGTAATCTTAGGTGAAGTATTGGATTGAATATAGGGAACGGGGGAAGGAAATACAAATTGCGGCGTGGCAAGCGGGGATTATTCTGATCACTCCAAAAGAAACCTCAGGTTTTCCACGAATGAAAGCATCCGATTTCGTCTGTTGCCGGTCGACTCAATGAGTACATCGAGTGTGGTTGACCTGTGATGGAGTGAAGCTCCCCTATTGCCTTAGTTGCACGTGTGATCCGCATGTGAATTTTCTGGCCCCACCTTGAGTTCATTTGGAGAGGGATTGCAGGATTCCGCGTATTTTAGTTTAGCGGTGTAAAGTAAAATAAGAGATTTCTTATTTTAGTCGAGAGAATTCGAGAAATCCGTGCGATGGCGGGCTGAGGGGCGAAACTTCACGTAATGCATGGAGAAAGTGAGAATTCATGATCCCACATGGGACCTGAGCCCGGGAATCACTGTCATTGCGAGATGTTGTAGAAGGGAGGGCGAATATCGATTCGCCCCGGCGGTCGCGTTTGCTCACCTGTGTTTTTGTCTCAGCACGCTATCTTATTCAACTCGTCCACTATCAGTATCATTCCCTCAGTATCTAGCGCACAATACTTTTGGAGTTGGCGCCTCACCTTTTGGCGCTCCTTTTCATCGGCTTCTCCAAATGTGACCCGAAGATACTCGAGGCTCGCGGTTCCACCATCTGCTATCTCCAAACGTTCGTAGCTCTTTCCAGTTAACGCCGGCAAAACTGCCTTGATTGATGCGCTGCCTTGTTGATCGGGATGATAATAATAGAACGATTTGAACGGAGAGAGCAAGTCAACAAAACGGGGTTCAATGGATTGATACCACTTCGCATGATCTTTGAAAATGGCGCTTGCCTTGTTTAGTTTGTCCTTCTCAAATGGGGCATTGTAGGCGACGATCGAACCACGTGCTCCCAGCNNCGCTTTTACCATCAGCAAGGAAACTCTCGTGTTTGGGCTTCTTGCCTTCCGTATCGACTATGTGGAGGGAAAACTGGAATGGAATCTGCTCATATGGCCTGACATCATCGAACAGCGGTATCGCAGTTCCGAATGTTTCAAAATCCAGGTAATAGAGTGGATATTCGAGCTGGTCGAGGAACTCACGTATTCCCTCTTTGTCGATGTGCGGTTTGCGATTCTTTAGCACGCTAACCTGGATATCTTGTTTATCGCTCAGGTTGACAGAAGCAGGGAGTTTCCGTATGTCGAGATGACCGTCATGGATCAGCTTGAAGGCCTTGTCTTTTTTGAAATAATAGAGGGTTAGCGGGTTGTTTCCGGGCAAGAACTTCCAACAGAGCTCCTGCAGGGGACAATCGTATGGGTCGCTGCTGTATGTCGTCAAAGTCAAACGGACAGATTCTCACTTTTGGTAAGAGGTGCTTTGAGCAATGGATTGTGATAGATTGTAAAGTTTCCTCGTCTTCAATGTCCTGCGTTTGAGCCGTTCCCTCCTTGAGATGATCTCCTGATGCCTGCCATAATACACGTCTGCCGGCGTGACGTTGTTCAACGATTCATGATACCGCTTGTTGTTGTAGTAGCTCACGAAGCGTTCGAGTTCTTGCTCCAGCTCCCACGGCAGGTAGTACTTCTGCAGATTGATCTCGTTCTTCATCGAGCGATGATACCGCTCGATCTTACCCTGCGTCATCGGGTGATACGGGGCTCCGTGTGTTTGCGTCATTCCCTTCGTGGCCAGATACTCCTTTAACTCTTCTGAGATGTATGCTGATCCGTTATCGGACAGCAACCGGGGACGGTGCTTGACTGCGATCTCATGAACACCAGTTTTCTCGACAGCCAGATCGAGGAGCTCCTTGACGTCCGTGGTTGCCATCGTCGTAAACAACTTCCAGGCGATGATGTAACGAGAGAAGTCATCCAGAATGCTCCCCAGATAGTACCAACCCCAGCCAACGATCCTGAAGTAGGTNNACCCTCGTCGTCGGTTGATGGAACCGGTCCGCTGCAGCCATCACGATGTACTGCGGGCTGGGCACCAGGTCGTAGCTTTTCAGGATGCGGTAAACACTCGATTCCGAGATAAAATAGCCCTGTGTATCAGTGATAAACCACGCCAACTGCCTCGGGGACTGTTCAGGGTGTTCCAGTGCTATCGCCACAACCTGTTCCTTCTCCGGCTCCGGGATCCGATTCCAGAACCGCTTTGGTTGCGGCGGCTTCAGCGCTAGGGCATCATATCCACCTTCCCGATACTTGCGATACCATTCGTAGAAGCTGCTCCTGTTCACCTGGAGTTCTTCCAGCGTTCGCTTCACCGGCAAGTCTGAGCCTTCCACCATCCGAATGATTTCCATTTTCTCCGACTGGCTGTATCTCATTGCTCCTCGGAGTCGGATCCCAAACCATTCAAGCTTTTTTTGAGCACCCGATTTTTCAGCGACAACTCTGCTACAAGCTGCTTGAGTTGATCATTCTCCTTCTTCAAATCAACGACTTCGGTGGTCGTTGCTTCACGGACGGTATCTCCCTGTAGCCGCTTCTTCCCGGCTTCTAAAAACTCCTTGCTCCACTTGTAGTAGATATTGCTATTCAGTCCTTCTCGCCTGCACAACTCTGCTACCGTGGCCTCCCCCCGCAATCCCTCCAGCACGATCCGGATCTTCTCCTCACTCGTATACTTCTTTCGCGTCCGTCGCTTGATGTCCCGGACTATACTCTCTGCATCTGTGTTCTGAGCCATTGGTCATTCTCCTCTAACAGGAAGTATGATGCAAATGTACTCAAAACACCTCTTAACTTTTCACCCCAAACTGTCCGGCAGGCTCTGAAACGTAACAGTTCTTCTTTCTCTTTCTTCACATTGAGCTGTCGCGCCAAGATCTCTTCAACGAGTTTGGTGGTTTTGATGCCTGTGGATTCCAATCGTTTGTGCAATTCTTGATCGAGAGACCTGATTTCCGATTGTTGCTGTTCGAGAGAGTTCTCGTCGGTCTCCATCCTGGCAACCGTATCAGTAAGGTCCTTCGACTTTGTGTCGATGTCCTTTTGTAGAGTTCGATAGCGTTCTTCAGTGATCGCAAAAGCCTGTTTGATCACCTTAACCTTATTCTTGATTGCGACAGGAGTGAGATGATCGATATCGTCATCGGAGAGAGTATTGATCTGTCCCCTGAGGGTCTTGCGCGTGCCGATCAGCTCAGACGATTGAGAAGTGAGAAGATGGAGCTTTTCCTTGCCAGCATCGATATCCTGGTTTAGCTTGTCGATGGTGGTTCTAAGCCCCTCCAGCACAGCTTCTAGGTCGTTGATTTGGTTCACCACGCTCTGAGCGCGATGCAACTCTTTGTTGATCCAAACGATGGACTTGCCATCATATTGTTTCC
>PMNP01000195.1:5757-11125 GCA_003161755.1 Ignavibacteriota bacterium
GGGCACGGGTCGCCTTCTTTGAAGTCCGAGGCAAATTGCTCAAGAGCCTCTTGTTTCTTGAGCGAGTCGCTTTCTTCCAGTTTCTGAGCAGCAAGAATTTTGAGCTCTTTGATCTTGCTCTTGAGGAGTACGATCAAGTCCGGGACTNNGGTCCTGGATTGATTCCTGTTTCTCAAACCAGGCCTTTACTTCTGAGAGTGTTTTCTGGTCTGGCAACTCGCTCTTGTTCAGCTTTAAATTCGCTTCGGAATCCCTCCTCTTGGCCAGTGTTTGCTCGAGGTCGACCTTGTTTTCTGCCAGGTGTTTTTCAAGTTTGGTCTTCTGGGACCCGATCTGTGATAGCTTTCCGTCCAGTTCCAGGATGGATTCAGCCGATTCGTATTCCTTCCATTGTTTCTCCAGGTCGTACCGATTCTCGAATTCCATCCTGACGCTTTCGAATTGCGCCTCGGCTTTGCGTATTTGCCTGGATAGTTCACCTGACTTGTTCCTGGCTGCGTCGATGGCATTTCGCCGGATCGTCATAGCTTTATCGAGCTGCTCACGCTGTTTCAGTATATCCGGGAAGTTCTTGAAGCAGACTTCGTATTGTTCGATCAGCTGTTCCCGTTGATCAAACCCGGATTTGCGACTTTCCAAAGCTCTGAGCACAATCCGGGGCTTATCGAGCTTGTCTGTCAGATCTTTCAGGCCTTGGAGTTGCTTTTCTGACAAGTCAAATGCATTCAGCTCTCCTTCAAGCTGCTGTCGCTGAGCANNCTTCTGCGATTCTGCCTCAATCAAGCCTGGATCAATATCGCCTATTTGGAAGAGCTGTCCTTTGATGTTCTCGAGCTCTTTCGTATTCTTCCTGTCAACAACATCAGTTCTTGCAGCAAGGTCATACCGGTCAAGATTGAAGATCTCCTTCATCATCTTGGTCCGTTCTGCGTCCGGCAGTTGCAGAAACTCCTGGAATTTGCCCTGAGGGATGATAATGGTGCGCCTGAAATTCTCGTAGCTTATGCCCAGGATGGAAGATNNTTCGATATGTGTCCGAGTTGGCGGCGCCGGATCGAAAAGTGAAGTCGATGAAGAGCTCATTGGATTTGAGATTCATCATATTGTATCCGCGGCCGTCCCGAGCGTTAAGGCGCTCGGTTTCACCGTAGAGGGCATACGAAATGGCTTCCAGGATGGTAGATTTGCCGCTTCCGACGGGCCCGAAGATTCCGAACAGATGATTCTTAGAGAGCGATTCGAAATCTACGGTTTGCTCAGTCTGATACGAATACATGCCCTTGAGCGTAAGCCTCAGCGGTATCATTCTTCCTCCGCTTTCATGACTTCGCGTAGGAGAGATAGCAGCTCTTCGTTTGGCTCCTGTTGATACTCGTGCTTGAAGAAGTCTTTGAAGAGTTCATCGACTGATTTCGAGAGACTTACGGCTGAAACCGGCTCGGTGAGTCCGGCTTGTGCGTTCTTGACTATCGGAATGATGTCCACGATTCCATCGTGAGCGGAGTTTATGGCTTTGCGTTCGTCAGCAGTGAGGTAGGTGTCGCTTTGGATTGTGAGTTCAACAAGAGTTTGTGGGTTCTTTTCCAACCACGTCACTGCATCCTGCACAGAATCAAAAGTCTTTCGAACGACTGTTCGGCCAGAAGACAATGTAATTTGGCTGCATTTTGCAGGAGTCCCAAGGGCAAGGTCCACGATCGTGACAGATTTTGTCTGCTCTGCTTCACTCAAGCTGTATGAGATGGGACTGCCGCTATAGATTGCTGGAGTATTGCCCGCAGACATCGGGATGCGCCGGTGCAGGTGGCCGAGGGCGACGTACTGGACATTAGCAGGAAGGTTCTCCGTATAGACAGCTTGTGCGCCGCCGATATCCAGAATGGGCTTTTCGTCATCAGGCTCGGCTGGACGTTCACCTGTCGATGAAGTGACGAACAAATGGGCAATGAGGATGTTTATCCCATGGTTGTCGCAATGCTTTTCAGCGGTATCTTTCCAACGTTTCTCAAGGATCTTGCGAAGTGTTTCTTTTGGATCTTCATTCCCCAGGTATGTGCGGAGCCGACGCTCATTCGCATACGGAGTTGTAACGACTCGCAGCGGATGATCCTGACCAGGAATAATGACTTCAAAGAATCCTTCTTCAGACTTAGTGACGCTGAGACCTGAAGGGAGGGTGAATGTCTGAACCCTTGTGTTGGGGTAACCCAGGAAGATGATACCGCACTCACGGGCCAATGGGTCCGGGGATTCAATCCGCTCGGGTGAATCGTGATTCCCTGCAATAGCGACTACAAGGCGCTTGCCGTCATTCGCAAGTCGTTTGAGTGCACGATAGAACAATTCGACGGCTTCGACGGGGGGATTGAAGGTATCGAACAGGTCTCCAGCTATTAGAACGACATCGACCTTTTCGTTGTCAGCGATCTGGGATATCTCATCGAGGACGGCGACCTGCTCAGGATGCCGGGAGATACTGCCGAGGGATTTGCCGAGGTGCCAGTCAGAGGTGTGGAGGATTTTCACGGTTGAGTCGTCTCTTTCTTTTTGCTAACAAGCTGGCGTGAGTACTCAGATCCATGGGTTGAAAAGGAAATGCCCATATCTCACAGACAGATATGGGCACAGTCAGCGTGACTGTCGGCCTTCAGAATCACCGCTTAAGCAGGGGCAAGGTCACATGGGGGATGTTCATTCTGGACGTCATAGAATAAATGAATTCCCTAAAGAAGGGCCACGTATTGAGAGGTAAGCTCACTTCCTTGTAAATGTCGAAGAAATCCTTCGTGATCGGCTGTTCCGATTTCAGACGTACCAAGTACGTCGTAGTAGCCTGAAAATACCGGGTCTTGGATGTCGGTTTTCTCGCGTCAATTGAATACTGCTGCACCATGATCACCAGTCCATCTTTTCCGACCTCGTAACTACTCTGATCTTTTATGTTTATCTCAAGATCGTTTGGCTGAAGGATATCCTTGTTTACGAACGTCTTCGAATCCTTCAATGAAATATCAATCAACTCAATCCCCTGTAGAATCGTGCGATATTCATCGGGGTTCAGTTTGTGTTCCAAGTTGTTCGTCATGCCGCTTCTCCGAATTTGAATATCTTTCCTGAGAATTGTTTCTTTTGTGCTGACCGACCCGATGATGCAAGGGCATGTCCTTCAAACTTGTATTCGATGTTCTGCATCTGCTCGATGATTTGGTTGAATCGCACGGCGCACTTTTCGACGACCGACTCAAATCCTTCTGTGACTACACTCGCCGTAAGTAAGAATTGGACATATTGATTCAGGCTCACTTCATTTTTTTCTGCTTTGGAGACCAGTGTACGATGTAGTTCTTTTGGTATTCGAACGACGAACCGTCCACTGAAATCTTCGTCGTCTTCCGAGCTTGGTTCGGGGATTGCGGTCCCTCGCTCAAGATACGTCTCGAACCATTCCCGTTTCACGCTCTCAAGATTACCGAGAGCTTCTTCTACGGTTTCTCCATCTGCCAGAAATGCTTTTCTACCTAGCAAGGGGATTCGAGCGGAATAACCTCCGCCTTCGTCTTGCGGAATTTCGACGAGTTCGACGGGATACTTGAGACTCAAGTAGTATTCTATGTTCTTATTCACGGTTTGTTTGCTCCAGAGATCAGTTCTATAGATTTCAATACCAGCTTCAAGTAGAAGAACACCACTTTCTGCCCGCCTCTTGTCGGCACGCAGAAGTCCCCGTCGGGTCCGTAACCAGGAATCCCCTTGAGAAGTGGGTGAGTAACCTTAATGACGTGCGAGCCCCTTTGACCCCCATAGTCCCAAGAGTCAGGGAAGAATCTATTAAGCACGGGAAATAGCTCCTCAACGCGGACCTCCTGCTTCGAATTTCGCCAGCGCTGTAGTGTTTTCTCTACTTTGTCCATCTAGTATTATTATCGGCTGTTTATGATATCATATTTAGTATCAAAACACAATAAGATTCATCGACCACTAGTAAAATTTTACTGAATTAACCAATTTGCGAAGAATTGGCCGATTCTTCTTGCCGAATTCCATATCAAAGATCCTGGCTCACTTCTGGCAGGAACGGTGATTGATCTCGAATAGCTGCAAAATAAGCAGGCCCGCAAGACAGGTGATAATACTTTCTGCTGGATTGATGTCCAGTCCGGTTTTGATATGACCGCTTCAATCAGATGCGTGACTATTTCGCTTCCCGTTCCCTGTTCCACTGCACGGTCGCGCTTTGGACCACTCATCGGTCGACATCAGGTGCCTTCGATGTCACAAAGGCTAGAGTTTGGTCGCCGTATTTCCAGAGCACCAATAGAGTTNNTTTCTCGCCAATCAGGCAGTGCTCGTTCGAGAGAAGTCCAAAACGATTTGTCGTGATGAGGCTCATTCAAGTGAACTAGCTCATGTATGATGACATAGTCTGCCAAGTGAACGGGAAGCTGCAACGTGATCCAGTTGAAATACAAAATTCCCCGTTTCCCACAAGACCCCCATCTGTAGCCAAGGTTTCGGACATCGATTCTTGGTGCTTCAACGCCCACCCTTTTTGCGAGTTCTTTGACACGGCGTTCAATCCAAGTCGTGCCGTTGGCGGTGTACCACTCCCGGAAATGTGCAAGGGCCGCTCTTTTGGCATTTCTTCGCAGAAGGAATCGTTTCGCATCAAATTTCAATGGAGTATCCTGGTCTGATACAACCTCTAATCGGTAGATCCGCCCAAGATAGTGGAAGCTCTCTCCAGCGACGAACTTGGGTTGGCGCGCGGAACCTGTTAGTTTTTGCTTCAGGATGAGTTTCTTATGAACCCACAGGAGCTTTGTCTGGACCCACGCGCTTATTTCCTGCCGAGTCAATGCATTCGGACTGTGGACAACGAGTTCCCCTCCCCTGTCGACAGTCAAACCAAGGGTTTTCCGACGCGAGCTACGCCGAAGCTCAAACTTAAGCTCACCTATCGTCAGTCGTTGCTTCATGAGCGCGTCAGATTCTCGTGGTTTTCTTTCGCCAGAGCAACCAACCTTTGGGCCAAGTCACGTTCTTTCNNATCGCGGACCAGAGTTTTTGTGAGCAATTCCCTCATCTGCGAGGACTTCCAGAATCCAACCTTCCGAATTTCCTGTCTTATTCGCTCTATCATGTCAAGCGTTGACAGTATTGCTTTCTTGCGTTCTTCGTCAGATAGCTTCTTCGTCGTGCCACATTCCTCGATTACCAAGCGCACAAATGGAACTTGCGTTCTTGGATCGAGATCGGGATACTCGTTCCGATCTCCAGCTTTGAGTTCCTCCATGTAGCGCCGCAATTCTGCTTCAAGTGCATCCCAATCGTCCTTAAATCTCTTGAGTATCGCTTCCAACCTTTCGCT
>PMNP01000013.1 GCA_003161755.1 Ignavibacteriota bacterium
TTACAGGCCGCCCCTATGGGGCTAGATTGATATTTTCTTGTGCGGTTCTACCAATAGGTTGCACCTACGGTGCTCCAAATCGATCATTTGATGGATTTCATTTCGTAGCGGAAACGGTTGTACTGTGATTCTGGACATTCGGTGTTACCCACGACTAAAGTCGTGGGCNNGCGGCTCAAAGGATTTTAAGTCCGGCCGTGCGTTTGAATGCTATGCAAATTTGGCGCTTTCCACTTCGCGCAGGCCATTTTTCCGGCGTCATTTGGTGCATTAGTGTTACATGTTTTCGCAAAGTCGGATAGCCTAAGATAGCCAGGGATGGATGAGGTACATTAGTGTTAGGTCTTTTGGGCAGAGGTTCTTGCGAAGCTTCTCGACCGACTTTTTGCACGAATTGAGTACACGATGTGCGACAGACTCAGATTGCCTAAGATGGTTGTGGTACAACAGTGGTCCCAGACTTGTCCCACGATAGGCCCGCGTGCTTCTTCTTCAACGTCGTCCCAGGAACGAACCGGGCGATCCTCCTTTTCAGTTCATCAGGTTGTTTGGTTGCACATTCCTAGATCGTCATGACATGCCACCCTTGTGCCCTAAGAACCTTATTCACTCTTGCATCCCGCACCTTATTCTTGTCAAACTTCTGCTTCCAGAACGTGCGATTAGATCTTGGCACGCGCCTGCAACCGTGCATGTGCCAGAAGCATCCATTGACAAAGATAATTCTCCCCAGACCTGAAATCGTAACATCGGGTGTCCCCGGCAGATCGATCCTGTGTAGCGAGTACTCGATTCCTAAGGATTCATNNATCGTGTTCGGAGGCATCCTCTCCAATTAGGTATCCGAAGCTATTCAGAAAATCAGCTGTAGGTTCTCCCACTAAAGGGAGATGCTTCTGCAGTTGAAGACGCTCCTTAACACTCAATACCGGGACGCTAATCTTTTTCGGCGGGTTCCAGTTGATATTTCCTAGCCTCAACGAAGAGAACTGATGTAGTACTTCAGGCTTCCTTTCTTGCGGAACAACCACACCTGTCACACTCAACATTCCAACCGTATCTCTATAATATGAAGACTGCACGATTTGAAAGACGCGTGTGCCAGGGGCAGGAAGCCGCTTCTGAGATTCTTTTTGGATCATCGTTTGAACCATGTTTCGATACTTCTCGTCATNNATGGACAAAGATTCTCGAACTCGGTTTCGAACTTCTTTTTCTCCTTTTCCAAGATGGAATCCCACTCTTCGTCAGTAGCAATACGACGTTTTGCCTTTAGATGGTCTATTGTGCACTGCACCGTTATACGTACGACACTCAAGTCCGATACTTTAGTGAGTAATTCCCCGAATTGCTCCAATCCAACCGACTTGAAGTCGGTGTAGTCAAGCCAGAAAACTTGTTTGCCCGTTGGTACAAAAGTGACAAGGAATTCTTCAAGAGGCTGATTCAGCAACTTGATATGACTACAAAACCTGTGGAACTCTTGCCGCATCCATTCCTTTTTCTCCTTTTCCAAAGAGGTGAGCTTCATCTCCGGGAAATACGCCTGCATCAACTTGCTGTCTTCAAGGAAGGCACCCGCGAAGCTGTAGTAGGTGTATTCCTTCTCATGACATATCCTGAACATCTTTCTTAGGGTTTCAACCAGGAGGAACCGATCAATGGCTTTATTCGGGCGTAGGTGATATGGCGGTGTCATGATCTTCTAGCTGCTTTCAGGGTCCTGTCGAAGCACGTCTCACCGACTTTCGAAGGTATCTCCGATTCGTCGTCAAAAAGATACTTGCTCACCTTTTTCACCTCCGCATCGTCCCTCGTAAACCTGATCGATACACGCCCGTCGCTTACCTTGCGGGGTAGGGGAAGCTCCGGTACAAATTGATAGCCCTCGAGCCCCGAGGTGACCTTGTGCATAGTGAGGTGCCCTGATTCGTTCTTGATCTCTTCAAAAGAAAGCAGGCGCCCTTNNCCCCTTTACCCTGATGCTCCTTCGACTTTCTCGGATCATCCTTCCACTTATTCGTGTAGTCGGTAAATCTCTTCATCCCATCGCGCATCTTGTTCTTGACTTCTTGATATATCAAGGACGACGGGTCAATACCTCGCTTAGTAGTCGTCGTCGGAAGCCGGTCCGGCGGTCCCTTGAATTCAACAATTCCCGATATCGCGATAAACTGAGTGTGATACTGTGGCACGGTGGCATCCCCCCAACCAGTCGTCATAGTCTTGTCACAATATAGAACGGCTCGATCATTGCACACGACCGTNNCTCTCTTCTTCCATCTCATCGGGTGTCGGAATCGCTCTCGTGAACCCTACTGTCAAAAAGATATCCACTCCTCCCTTCTTGGCCCGAAAGATGTAGGGATCAATACTGGCCCCGTCATTCTTGCCTGAGAAAACCAACTTGGTAGGCTTTGGGCTAACCGGTATGCCTCCTACTTTAATGGAAAGACCTTTTGCAATGATGAACGCGTAGTGCGTACTTATCTCCTCGATGAGAATGTCTTCAAAGCTCTTCTTATCTTCTCCGAAGGTGGCGCCGATGGGAGGGAGCAGGTCGCCAACGAGGATAGACGTCCCATCCTCCTCCATTGTCTTNNTTTCGATTTCGTATCCGTGCTCTCCATTCTGAGTGGAGATCAAACAACTCTTTCCCATCTTGAATATCGCACGTTTCATCCCAATTCCATACACTCCAACCATCCCTTCCTCCTTCGGCACATCATCCGCTCTTCTTCCCATTCTTAAGGCATAGTCATGCAAAGCCCATGGGATGCCACCACAATTGTCTCGAACGAAAAACTCTTTGGCCGAGAATTCGATCTCGACCCATTTTCCTTTGTACGGTTGAGTTCCCTCGTGTTTCGCATGGCTCCTATGTATCCCATCCACACAGTTGTCTAGGAGGTCGAGGATGGCATCAATTAGCGTGATGTCCCTTGTGAGCATTGATACAAAGAAGTTCTTGACCGGAGAGGCATNNCATTGATAGGAGTGAATTTGAGTTCTTCTGGCAGCGGTTTGCTGTTGGTCATCGGGGTATCCTTAAAGTTGATCCAAGCCGATCCTAATCTTCCCAAGCAGATATTCTGCAACTAGAGGGCTGACGCTGTTGCCTATCTGTCTAAAACTGTGCCACTTCGACGGATGAAATTGAAACCAATCGGGGAATCCCTGGAGCCGGGCCGCTTCACGGGGGGTAATGACGCGATGTTCAGTCGGATGAATGGGTCTAAGGCTTTGGTAACTTCCTTTGTCTTTTCCTGTGCCTGCTCGAAGAGTTGGGCAATACCCAGATTGCGAAAGTCTCACAGCCTTCGAAACGATATCCACTTCTCCTGAGCCCAGTCGCTTCATTCGCCTCACAACTTCCTTTGAATGCACGGTCTCGGCAAACCCGGAGACCACAAGCTTTCGGTGAAGCAGAGCAATTGAAGCAGCATCGCCTACGCGTGCGGGAATATGTCCGCGAACACGCCGATCAAAGTATGCTCTTGAGCCGGACGATGTCTTCTTCATCCAACCTTCATCACGTCCGAATTTCCCATTCGGAACTTTTTTTGGCAGACCCTTAAGGGCTTTCTTTACCGTCACCCTGCGGAGGTACTTCGGTGTGTCGAAATCCGCCTTTGCAAGTTTCAGCCCTGAGTGATTTCTGAAGCCGATAAAGAACACCCGGGTTCTCGCCGTCGGCGCGCCATATTCGCTCGCATCCACGACTAGTGGTTTGAGAATAGTGTAACGACTTCCCAATTCTTCCTCTGCTCTCTTTCGCAAGCCTTCGTATCTCTTTTGGAGAATGCCTGGCACATTTTCGCAGACGAAAANNTTCCGAAACAAGGCGATAGAACTGAACAAAGAGATCGTTCCTCTTGTCATTGGGGTTTCTCTTCCCCATGAAGCTGAAGCCTTGACAGGGTGGCCCGCCAATGACACCGTCGACGGAGTCCACACCGCACGCCCGGAGAATGTCGGCTCCCGACGATTCTGCAGCATCACGTTCTAGATGAGTGACAAGAGGAAAGTTGATCCGATGTGCTTCAAGAGGTATTGGATCGTGATCGATCGCTCCGACCAGTTTGAAGCCTGCCCTCGCGGCGCCGAGACTCATACCTCCAACGCCAGAGTATATGTCGACCACCGTTAATGCGGACATCTATCCTCGAAACTGATAGACAATGTGTACGCTACGTTGATTCGGGCTTGCGCTTTCTCAGAAGGGGCAATGAAGATTTTGAAGAAAAATGGGATAGGCCGCGCTGGGAAATAGTGCTCTTCCTTTACTCGCCATGAAAAGCAGGCGCTAATCGAAGAGAATCGGTCAATTCGACATCGGACACAATTGGACTTTGTTCGTCCATTACGACAAGGAGATAGAGACTACGAGGCATATTACCAAGAATTGTNNTCCACCCCCTGCTTCAGGGAAGGCCCCGACTCGAGGATATCGTTCCCCGGCCTTGAACAAAGTGCTATCCAAACTGGCTTGTCGCACCCCCGGAATCTTGAACGCCCCCACCCACTCATCTTCAGGAACCTTCCGAGGACATCCACAGCGGCCACAAAGCAAGTTTGCCTTTCACTGCTCATCTCGACATATTGTGTCGACATTCGACGACTTCCCTTACTGAATGCATACAAAACCGAGC
>PMNP01000385.1 GCA_003161755.1 Ignavibacteriota bacterium
CTGCCGAAGAGTCAATACCACCAGTCATCTGAATCGTCCTGCTGCTGTCACGTCAACGAAACAGATCTTCTGGTTGGCCCTCCTTTTCCTCCTTCCCCCATTTGTCGAGTTCCTCTGCCGCCATTCCCTGTTCGCGCGACCAGCGAACCAAGACATCACTATATCCGTGCGAGGCGAGGACGAACTCGGCTTCGCTCGCCTTGACTGCCTGCTGCAAACCGGGCCAATCCGCATGGTCTGAAAGGACAAATCCTCTGTCCGCTCCCCGGCGGTTGCTCATTTGTGGAAGCGCCATCCACCCAGAGATCGCGCCAATCCNNCCCGACAGTGCTGGCATTCAGACGGGTGGGGTTCAGCGTTGTGCACTGAGGGAGAGTGACGCCAACTTCCTCCAGCGCTTCGTTCAGGGTTGCAATGGATTTGTGGACAATAATCTCGTCGACCATCGGGGCGAGGTTGTGTATCAGCCGTTGGGCTTTGCCAAGGGCATAGGCGGAGAGCACCGTCGTCAAACCGGCAGCAACATTCGCCCTGTACCACTCCACGATTTCCCCAAACACTTCTGCCTGAGGGCGCCAACGGAACACAGGGAGGGCAAACGTACTTTCAGTAATGAAGAGATTGCACCCAAGCTGTTCAAAAGGATCGCTGAGCCCGTCGGGTTCCAGCTTGTAATCACCGGTGACGACAGCGACGTAACCTTGGTATTCGACGTGAACCTGCGACGATCCGGGGACATGGCCCGCAGGGTGGAGCGACAGTTGGACTCCGTTCCGAATCACAGTTTCGCCGTAGCGGAGCGCCAGGCCGGCGACGCTGCTGTGCAGCCGCCGACGCATGAACGCAAGGGTAATCGGGTGGGCAATGTACTGGCGATGGCCGGCACGCGCATGGTCTGCGTGAGCGTGCGTTATGACTGCGCAGTCGACAGCATGACGGGGATCGATGTAGAAATCCCCGCGTTCGCAATAGAGCCCGTGATCGGTGAGCCGGAGAAGATTATTCACTCATGAACCGCGGGAGTTCCTCNNCCTCGAAGAAATGAACTGACGTCCGGATACCACCGTAGAAATGGCTGAGGCTCATGAACTCATCCGGGGCATGCGCATTCTCGTCGGGCTGACCAAACCCTAGCAGCACGGTATCAATCCCCAAGAGCTGTTTGAACTGGACGACGATCGGGATGGATCCCCCCTCTCGTTGATACAACACTTTCTTCCGAAATCCTTTTTCCAGCGCTGACACTGCAGCCATGACGCCAGGGCTATCAATCGGGGTGATCGCAGGATCGCCGCCATGCAAGTTGCGCACTGTCACCAGCACTGTCTTGGGGGCAATTTTCTTGATGTATCGTTCAAAGAGTTTTGCGGCATGTTCGGCAGTCTGGTCGGGGACAATGCGCATTGATATTTTTGCCGAGGCCTTTGACGGGAGAACGGTCTTGGCGCCATCACCAGTAAATCCTCCCCAGATCCCGTTACATTCAACAGTCGGCCGGGCCCAGACACGTTCGAGAGTCGAGAATCCTTTCTCGCCGTACAGCTGTCGGACCCCGAGATCCTGGGCGTATTTCCGATCGCTGTGAGGAAGACGCTTGAATGCGTCACGTTCCTTTTTCGAGAGCGGTCTGACATCCTTATAGAAGCCGGGAATCGTCACTCGGCCATTCTTGTCATGGAGTTGGGCGATAATCTCTGCCAACGCCTGGATGGGATTGTGCACCGTGCCGCCGAACGATCCGGAATGGAGATCGCGGTTTGGTCCCGTGAGATCGATCTGCATATACGAAATCCCCCTCAATCCATAACAGATCGATGGCTGGTTCTCTCCGAACATACTCGAATCTGATATCAGGACAAGATCCGCTTTCAGCAGTGATTTTTGCTCCGAAACAAATGTTTCCAGGTTATCGCTTCCAATTTCTTCTTCTCCCTCCAGGATAATCTTCACATTGATCGGAAGAGATCCACCATTGCTAAGAAAGGCTTCGATGCTCTTGAGATGGATGAACACCTGCCCCTTGTCATCCGACGTCCCGCGGGCGTACAACCGGCCATCGCGAACCGTGGCTTCAAATGGAGGGGATGTCCAGAGTTCAAGAGGCTCTACAGGTTGGACATCATAATGGCCATACAGCAGAACCGTCGGCTTCCCCTCTGCGTGCAGCCAATCGGCATACAGGAGCGGGTGGCCCGCAGTGGGAAATATCTGTATGTGTTCCAGTCCGATCGTTTTCATGTGCCCGGCTATCCACTCAGCGGCTTTCCGGACATCGGCCGCATTCTCGGGATTGGTGCTGACGCTGGGGATGGCAATGAGTTGACGGAGCTCGTTGATGTACCGCTCTTTGTTTGCTTCGACGTATGCGAGGACGGTTTCCATGCTGTCTCCAATCCTGAAATGAAGGAAACTGAGTTCCAAATGCTTACGGGCAATATACGGATTGCCTTTCGAGGGGTCAACGGTTGTTGCGGTTCTGAGAAGATTTGTGTTTTATCAGTTGACAGTGGACAGTGTACAGTGTACTGTGGACTGTGGACTGTGGACAGATTGCTGAGCACGGTCGACCGAGTACAGGCTACTTAACCCCCTTTTTCCCTAGCCAAAGAACACTTGTTCCTTAATATTTGTTCATTCATTAACATTCCCAACCATGATCGACTATGGACCTCCTGATTAATGGCGCGCACATATTCTGCACCGAGCACGGCAGTTCCTCCGGCGTACCGGTGATCTTTCTTCACGGCTTTCCCTTCAGCAGCGCGATGTGGGANNAGACGGTGAGGAAAGATTTTCGGGCGATTACCTACGATCTTCGCGGGCATGGGTCAAGCGATGTGGGGGACGGACAATACACGATTGAAGGGCATGTGGACGACCTTCTTGCGCTGATCACCACGCTCAAGCTTGACCGTCCTGTCCTCGTGGGACTTTCCATGGGCGGTTATGCCGTGTTGCGCGCACTCGAGCGTGCCCAGGAACGGTTCAGAGGTGCCGTATTGTGCGATACCCGGAGCGAAGCCGATTCGAACGAGGCAAAGCTGAAGAGATTCACTGTTGTGAGCGCCATAAAACGCATCGGCGCCGAGGCATTCGCAAAGGAATTCGTTAAAGGCATTTTTACGGCGGAGACGCTTCAACACAAGCCGGACGTCGTCGACAGGATTAAAGCAGTTATCGCGCAGACATCTCCCTTAAGCATCGCGGGAACACAGCTCGCCCTCGCCTCGCGCACGGACACCACTGCTGCTCTCCCTTCTCTCAAGCTCCCTGTTCTTATCCTGGTGGGAGAATCCGACCAGACCACCCCCCCTTCTGCGGCACGATCGATGCACGATGCAATTCAAGGATCGGAATTGCACATTGTTCCCAACGCCGCCCACATGAGCAACCTGGAGAATCCGGCCTTCTTCAACGAGCGCCTGATGGCGTTCCTTTCCCGCATTCCCCGATGAGACAAGTGTTCATCACAGGAGGAACCGGATGCATCNNCCTTCCGGCGTCCTTCTTCCGATACTCGTGCGCTTGATGGCATTGATGTCGAGTACGTGCCAGGAGATATACGTGAGCCCGCCTCATTACGTGCAGCAATCACTGGCTTCGATACGGTCTTTCACACGGCTGCTCTGGTAACATTTGCGGCAAAGGAACGATTTCGGCAGATGCAGGTGAACGTCGAAGGAACGCGGAACGTCGTTCATGCATGTCTTGACGCCGGCGTGTCTCGATTGGTGCATGTTTCTTCTGTGGCGACGATTGGCCCCACCATCGGTGCCGAGCCTGCCGACGAATCGACGCCGTACGGTTGGGGTGAAACTCCTGGCTANNGAAAGGTCTGACGGCGGTGTTCGTAAACCCCACCGTCGTGGTTGGCGAGCGTGACATCCATTGCCATGGCTCGCATTTCATCCTCGCGGTGAAGAAGGGATTGGTTCCGCTGTACATTGCGGGAGGAATGAATGTTGTGTACGTGGGTGATGTCGTGCGGGGAATGATCGCTGCAGGAGAAAAGGGGAGGATCGGAGAGCGGTATATTCTCGGCGGGCACAACATGACGCACATGGATATTTTCACAAGGACGGCGATGATCGTCGGCGGCCGGAAGCCTTTCGCACGCATTCCCCGTCTGGCACTGCTTGCGGTTTCCGGCGTGCTGGAAGCAGCATCGAGTCTCTTCGGCACAAAANNAGATTGTTCTTGTATTATTCATCGGCCAAGGCCGAGCGGGAGCTGGGATACATATGCAGCACGTTTGAAGAAATGGTGCGCGCTGCGTACCGTTGGTATAAGGAGAACGGATTCATTTGAATGCGGCGCGGGCCTTGAGCGAGCTCCCTCCATTCTGCAAACCCAAAAAGTACTCTGCAATATACAGGTGAGTGATCGCTTTTAGCTGTTATGCGATGGCGGCGGCAAACGTTCACTTATTCCTTCATGTGCACTCGAATTATTTCGGCCAGCTCACCAATCTGAGCAAGGGCATCGCGGACATCCTGATCTGTCAGGCCGGAGTCAATCATAAATGGGTAACGCTCGACAAAATAAAAACCGGTGATCCTCTGCGCGATCGCTCTGTACTTCTCAAAGGACGGGTCATGTCGCAATGCTGCGTTCAGCAGCGGCTCCAAGTCGTGAATACGTTGGAGTTGCCAGCCTTTCGACAAAAGAAACGCCTTGAGGAATTTCTCGATGGCCTGCTGAAGATAGAAGCCGGCGGCTTCGGGATCCTGAAGACCAAGGAGCCGGTGGACACGCTGAAGATCCTTTTCGGCAATCCGGAGCCAGTCGGCGGGATAGTGGGATTCCTCACGCGGCATAAAGAATTCTTCCCTGGTGGAGGATTTCTGCAAGAAACTGGTCACCGCGGGCAAGACGCTCGGAAACCTCATGGGGAGTAAGGACGAGCGTGTCTACTGCGACTGTTCGGCCGGGGTCGGAAAGGATGCGACGCACGGTAGCCCATCGATCGATGAAGCGATCTTGAGTGTTCTTGATGATGAGAAGGTCGATATCGCTCCCGGAATCAGTTGTTCCACGATTATAGGAACCGAAAAGAATGACCTTTTCGGGATCGTATTCATCCTTCAACTTGATGACTATGTGATCCAGAATCTGATTGACTTCCGCGGGTGACATTCCGTAGCATCTCCTATTTCATAATATACAAAATTCTGAGCACCGCCGCTTTCGCATATCGTTGACCAAAAGCACGCAAGCTCGTTCGACTAATCCCTAAGAAAGACGAGCGGGATTGACTGAACGGCGCAACCACACATGTCAGCTGCCACTGACCGATCCTTCTTGTATGAGATAAAGGCGATTATCTTCGACTCGGTACAATAATGGAGCAACCACAATCTTCGGATATCGTAAGCGAAGCCGCTTGACTTCACTCAAAATGAAATCGACTTCATTGCCAATCTCGAACATTGGCGCATAGTGAAAAAAATGCTCCTCCGCTGATTGTGGTTGCCAACCGGCTATTTTGACCAAACCCTGAACGAATTGGTCTTTGCGAGCGACGAGATTGACCATACCGCACTGGGTATGCCCGATTAAGGCGATAAAACGGACTCCTGCCACAGCGATGGCGTAGGAGACCTTGAACTCACTGTACCTCAAATTCGCACCGCCAGTTCGAATGATGAATGCGTAGTTGTCGGGTATCCGCAGGTGCTTTCGATTGTCCATACACATCCCGATCAATAATTCGGCATTGGTGTATGTGTCGAACTCCCTTCCGAGATTGTGGTATTCGAGCAGCAGCCCGATTGGTGTCTCTCGGTAGTGAGGAGGAATGTCCGTCGCGGTCGATATTGTTATGAGTCTGTGCATTCAATTCTCTCCATTGGCCCCGTTCCAAATGTCACTCCTTCCGCATCAGACTCAGCTGATGGGTTTTGCGAAAGTGCTGGATTTCAGGACTCTTCTTGACGGTATCGACTGTTAATGTGGGCCGCATTCGAATTGCATGCAAAATGACGGCACGGAGGCACTCCGCCCGGCGGAAACCGGAACCAGGCGGCGCTGTGCTGCTGTTTGTCAGACAACATGTGGCGTTCTCTTTTTGCTCCCCCTTTTGGAACTCATCGTGTAAGCACGATCGTAATATCTGGAACTTTGAGGAAAAGAACATGAAAGAGTCCGACGCAAGCCAGGATCAGTCGGTACGAAAGCTCATTTCGAAAAGAATTGCCGAACTTGGGGATTGGCGCGGGGAAACCCTTGGCAGGATGCGCAGGCTCATCAAGGACGCAGACCCGGACGTGGTCGAGGAGTGGAAGTGGATGGGCACTCCGNNGAATCCTACAAGAACGTCGTGAAACTCACCTTCTCCAAGGGGGCGTCTCTGAAGGATCCTACCCGGCTCTTCAACTCGAGTCTTGACGGAAACACACGCCGCGCGATCGACATCAAGGAAGGAGAAGAAGTCGACCAGTCAGCCTTCAAGGCGCTCATTCGCCAGGCGGTCGCCCTCAACACATCTGGCAAGTCGAAACCTTCAAAGAAAGCGAAGTCCTAGTGTCTCGACACTCGACACGCAAGTAACCTGAATATTCTCCCGGACCTCTTGTGCGAAGCAGACCGTAGTGAGCGCTCTTCCCCGATGAACTTAGCCAAGGTCTTTCTGGGACTCGACACTAGGTGGAGCTCATGTCTTCACAATAGTATTTCGCGTGACATTCAGGCAACACGCAGGACTCGGCATTGACTCCAGGCCTCATCCTTCCTCAATTGACATTGTGTACATAATGTGATATCTTGGACATGTGAACATTATCTGGGATGAAGAAAAGAACGCCAGACTCAAAGCCGGACAAGGAATCTCGTTTGAGAAGATTGCCACCCTGATTCTGGAGAAGAGGTATTGGGATGTCGTCAAGCATCCGAGACGCCCTGGGCAGTGGATATTCATTATGCCGATCAAGAATTACCTGCACGCGGTGCCATTCGTACTCGATAAGGACGGAAATATCGTTCTGAAAACAGCATTCCCAAGCCGGAAATTTCACAAGAGACTTGGAGGGAAGAAGCCATGAAGGTAAAACTCGACAAGTATGAACGAGCGATCGAGCGGGAAGCCGACTCTTATCGATCAATCTCGAAAAAGGAGCGGACAAATCTTGAAGGAGTCTTGGACAAGATTCGGAAAACCCGGAATGTGAATATTCGCATATCGGAGTCAGTGTTGGAGCAACTAAAACGCCGCTCCCAGGAAGAGGGTATCCCATACCAAACGCTGATTTCGAGTATCCTGCACAAATTTGTGACAGACCGGCTGGTTGATGAGAAGTCGATCCGTCGTTCGATGCAACTGCTATCTTCCACGCGGTAAGCCACTTCGAACTGTCCCAGAGTTGACTGCCCACCTCCAACGGCAATGGCGGCCAGCATATCCGACATCTACTTCGGCTCTACAGTCGCAGCTGTTCGGCAGCCGCATGCCGCCGCATTCATCCAAAGAAGATTCCCGTGAGATCTTTGTCAACCTCCTTCAGAAGCGCCGCAAGCTCGCGCGTAGGGCTCACAAGTTCGTACAAATGCCATCGGGTATTCCTGTCCGCACAGTAGAGAGCCCATCGACCTGATGTCGCGTCAAACCGAAACTGCGCGATCGGCATGTGGATCCACTCGCTCGGCTTNNGTCCCACCGGGGGCGATCCTCGAACAGAGTGACGGTATTTGCCCGAAACTCGTGGGACATCCTTACCCGGTCGCGCACTTCGAGGGGTACCCGTCGCTCACAAAAGTTCTTCATCAACGCATCTGCTTGGTGCTTCACCGTCTCAGACAATGGCATCGACAACCTCCATGTATTGATGCGGCGTGTTACGGCACGTCTATATTGCAGCACCATTCACAACGATGTGAGCAAACAATTGAGGACAGTGCTCCCTGGAGTATCGGTCTTCGGCTGGTATCCATTCGTTTACCCAGAGAGAACGAACCGAGTCACCATCGCGAGCAAGCCCTCTGCTCAACCGCAGTTCAGGCGGACAATCCAACCAGACACGAAAGTCATACAAGTCGCGAAGTTCTGCCCGTGTGCAATACACACCTTCTATCAGGATGATTCCGCACGGCTGGATCTCATGCTGCTCCGCTAATCGATCGGACGGCCAATCATACCGAGCGTATTTTGCGATTTGACCTGATCGCAGTGGCGCCAGAACTTGATCGCGCAGACGCATCCAGTCGAAGTCGCCACCGATGGGCTTGATATCTGCGGGAAGCCGGCTTCGGTTCACCGATGGCAAGTAGAAATCGTCATTGTGGACTGTGACGACCGGGAACCGGTCCTTCTCAAGCTGTTGGCGGATGTTNNAGCCAGGACAGTCTTTCCCGCCCCTCCCAGCCCGTCAAGCCCCACCAGATAGACATGGTCCTGAGATGCCTTTCGGCCAATCTGCGAAGCTATGTCGTACGCTGGATCATTCATGTGGTGCTGCCAGATTCCACCCTCCGCTGCTCCCTGTTGTTGGGCGGGCTATAACGCCAGGCTCGTGCTGTGTCACTGCCCTTCCGACCCAGGCGAATACCAGGAGAATGACGCCTGTGAACCACGCGCCGATACTGAACGAGCCATCCCAGTACATCGCGATCAGGAGCCCGGATCCAACCAAGTGAAATCCAAGAGCCCAGAACATCCGCATGCCATAGAGAAACGCGAACGGCAGGTAGTGCGCACCCAGGAGAATCATCATCCCGGGGTAAAACCAAGTCAGGCGGTAGAGGCCGACAGCGATAAGGAGCGGCATTGACAGTGGAAGCACGAAGGCCACTTGCATTCCCAGACTGCGAAGCGAGTTGTCCATAAAATCCACACACATAACGGGTTCTCACCTCCCGTTGCGCATCAACGATGTTCATCCGATGCTCCTCCGCAGTTTAGTGACACGTTTGCCCAATCATGTCCTCAGTCCCTTGAACAGGAGCCAAAAGCTCAACGCTAGCTCGAAAATACCCATTGGTGAGTCGAACCACCACAGGTTCACTACCTTGGGTAGGTCAGGGAAGATATAGAAAGTGAACGTACAGGCGGCACACCATCCACTCGCTATCATGCCAAAAGCGGCCAGTGCTTTGGGGATGTATTTCGACTTGAACCACAAGTAGCTGCCAACTGTGGCTCCCAATCCCCAAAATAGCAGGCCAACGTAGTATGCGTCTTGACCGCTGAGGTACAGCCGCGTCAANNCGCCAATTGTTCTGGTCCGAACGCATGCGAGTATTCAGCATCACTCAAGAGCCGCAGAGCAGAAAAAAGACTGATCGTTGTAAGGAGCCATGTGAGAATGTGAACCAGTCTCCCGAATGCTGCGAGCAAGGCGAAGTTCTGGTTGACAGGCTTGAGGATCACGTAAAGCGCTGTCAGCAGTACAACACCGCCAACGCAGTAGATCATGTCGCCAGCGAGGCCGATACGGAAGAGTGTTTCGTGCTTCAGGATATTCCGAGCGGTTTCAGCCGGATTTCCGGCGACGATGAGGCGGGCGAAGATACCGAAATTGACCGCCACCACGGTGGCGAAAGAGACCGGGAAAGCAATTCCTGCGATCCTTGCAGCCACCCGTTGTGACGCGCCTACACTGCTGATTGTCATTGTATTTTGTCCTCTCAATTGTCCGCAAGGTTTTCAGATAGAACCATGTTCTCCGGATTGATCTTCGTGTCGCAAAACGCCTTACAAGATGAGACTTTGCTTGCGCCGAACATTCACTGTGGCCACACCGCGCCGGCCTGAGCGAACCGCCGACCTGTCCGCCGGTTTATTGGCGGAAGGCGGTGAGTCGAAGGGGCGGCATGGAGCGACCACAACCTGTGGTGAGCCCGTCGNNACCACTACCATTTCTCCAATGCGGAAGCGACGTAGTTTTGGTTGTCAGGCGAAGCCGAGTTCTGACAACAATTCTCAGTTCAGTTGCTATACAATCTGGACGCAAACGACACAACTTTATTATGAGATTTTACTATCAATACTCTCTGAACGCTGCAGTAAATGGGCCTCGGGTCATTCTCAACCGATTCCACAGAATTGTTCGAAGAACGCTTAGGAAATCCATGGTAAGGCTGAACGGAAGAGTACCATAAAGATAAAGTATCACCGTGAACCAGAACTTCCTTTGATGGACTCGGTGTTGAGGAGTAACTGCCAACTATGACAGTGAGATTAATCCTGATTGTATCACCAAGTGCCGAGTCCTCTACAATCTGAACAGGAACCTGAGACAGAATCCTGTTATTTTCTACTTGAGTCAAAACGACGAATACAGAATCAGTTGGAACAACGGCAAAGACGCTGTCGCTGAGACTCACATCATAGTATGGCCCAAATCCTCCATCTCCCGACTTCGAGCAACCTGGCAGCATGAAAGCACACGTAATCAAGAAAGATAAAATGGTCTTCAATGTTTACCTCCTCTCTGAACCCAGTTACGCGCAACGATTTCTGTGTTACGTCCCCGGGGGTGAAGAAGCGAGCCACACGGCAGTCTACCCACGTTTTCCTGGAAGGCAGCGGTGGGTCTGCTTTGGGGATCCCGCCGGAGCGAAGTGACTGCGAGGCGCCAGTACAACTGGTTTCATTTCGCGGCAGCCCTGTCCGCCATGACACACTTTTCGCGCGAACACCGGTTTGCCTTTAGTTGGGCGCAGGCACGGATCTATCTTAATCGTGTTTCGCGGAAGCTACTTTCCGAACCCTGAAGAAAAACCTCGTTGAGTAGATTCCGATTACAAGCGAGTATGCGATGAAACCCCATGCAACGTAGATGCCCCTATCTCCCGTGAATGCAATGAGGATCACAGCCAGGAGAAAATAGAAAATACCTGGAAGCCAAAAACAAATCAAGGAAAACCAAATCGAAGTACTCAGAGCTATCTTGGTAAGGAAGGCGTAGTATTCTTCCTCACCAATAGCCTTCATACTCCACATTTTGGTGGCATTTGATGCACTGACTAGCAATGATACAACGGCAAACATTGTTGCTATATTTATGTCGTAAAAAGCCACAAAGGAAATCAACNNAACGCAAATGGCCAACGTAACTTACGCACCACTGGGTTCATCTCAAGTTTGAGTGTTGGTGTAGCAATGCGGGTTGTAAGAACGTCACCAGCACGAGAGAGAAGCAAAACAGTGAAAATCAAGTTGCTTGTGCTTTCGAATATCCAGTCAAGCATATCCTCCCCTTTCGATCTGGCTAGCCAATCGTTATATGGATTGGAGGTAACTGCGCTCTGCGGGTTAGTTTGACAAGTTCTACCGTAAGATCACCATATCAAATGAACTTTGGGTGCCCCTGACGTCTGCACAAACCACGCACAGCCGCCATCTATTTGGCATGAACGAGGCGGCGGAGAGCGACTGCTAATGCGTGATGGCTGCCCCAGCGGTCACTTGGATGTTTTTTTGCGTAGTTGACTTTCGTCGATGCCGGACTCAAGGAAATGGGGGAAGATGAAGAATGCACACCCCACCGGGACAGGCCGAGCTAAACAACTTTTTCACCCTACTATTTTTTATCCAGCCGAAACCAAAAACGGACGTTTGGCCGAAAATAAAGATTGTCCCCCAATCAACAAAAACCCCTCCTTCGCCATATCGCCAAATGAGGGGCC
>PMNP01000196.1 GCA_003161755.1 Ignavibacteriota bacterium
TTGTTGAAGTCGTGAGCCACGCCGCCCGCCAGACGGCCCACGGATTCCATCTTCTGGGCTTGCTGGAGTTGGGCTTCGAGTTTGGCCTTCTCCGCCTCGGCCTGTTTGCGCTCGGTGATGTCACGCCCTGCAGCCTGATATTCCGGTTTGCCTCCCGAGGAATCGTAGAGCATCCGTACGTTCCATTGAAGCCAACGGGTCTCACCGTTTGGGAGCGTAACGTGATTCTCGATTGTCACCGACGGATTTCCCGGATTCAGCATTGCCAGCTTTCCCCGCACGGATTCAGCATCGTCCATTTGGAAAAGCGGCAGGTTTGCCTGCCCGAGAAGATCTTCCCGCTTCTTCTGGAACAATGTGCAGAAGGCTTCATTGACAAACGTCATCGTTCCATCGTCCCCAAAACGGCAAATCAGGTCCACCTGATCTTCGACAATGGCCCGATAGCGCAACTCGCTCGACTGCAGAGCGCGTTGGATTTCGCGGCGCCGCTCAATTTCCGAGTGGAGTTCATTGTTTGCGCGCGTGAGCTCATCGACGAAGTGTCTGCGATCGGTGATATCGCGCAACGTAGCAACAATGGCGATAGGTTTCCCTTCGGCGTCTCGAACGACGTTGCGCGATGCGCTGATCCATCGGTAATCGCCATGAGGGTGTTTCCATCGGTACTCGACGGATTCGTAGAGGTTTTCTTCAGCCGACTCCTGAACGGTAAAAAACCACTCCATGAACATCACGCGGTCTTCCGGCTCGACACATTCGAGAATTGTGTCGTCGGTCATCGCCATGAGTTCGCTCTGGGTAAACCCGAGGATTCTTATTGAAGAGGGACTGATATAGTCGTACGTGCCCGACCGAAGATCTCTTCGGTAGAGGACGTCGCGCGCATTATCGAGCATCGTCCTGAATCGCTCTTCACTTGATCGAAGCTCCTGCTCTGCTTTTTTCCGACCACTAATGTCTGCAAAATACACCGCAACCCCTTCATCAACGGGATGAAGATGCCAGAATGCCCAGCGGTCAGGAACTCCCGTCTCCGACTCCAAATGAACAGGTCGGCGGCTATCGGCAACAATTTCAAGGGTTTTACCAAAATCCGTATTCCGCATTTCCGGAAGAACTTCCGAAAGCTGACGGCCAATGACTTCGTCTTTCTTCTTGCCAAAGTACTTGAGTGCATGCGTATTGATGTCACCAAAGCGATTATCCGAGTCCAGAAGGAAATAATTGTCCGTAATGCCGTCGAGAACCGTTTCAATGCGCCCGCGCGCACGCTCCAGGTCAGCAGTCCGATCGCGAATTTCGCGTTCAAGCTCATCACGCGAATTCAAGAGCCGTTCCTCGTGCGCCTTTCTCTCCGTAATGTCCAATGTCACACCGATACAACCTGCAATGTTTCCATCCACGCCGCGCATTGGTTCTACGTGGGCTTCCAGCGTCCGGTCATTCACCTTGAACTCGTACGTTGCTGTCTGACCACCGAGAGCCACGGTATGGGCTTTAAAAGCAGATTCCTGCTCCGGCGTCAACCTTCCGCCCAACGCAGGGAGTCCTGGATTCCCGGCTTGGCCTATCGCCTCGTCTTCCCTCCCAAACGCTGCTGTCCCCTGTAATGAAGTGTAGTTCAGTGCGAGGTCGGTTGTCCATACCACCGCCGGCATCTGGCGCAGAATCAACTTCAGTTTTGTTTCTCGCGCGCGAAGTTCCTCCTCTACTGCCACCCTCTGCGTAATATCCAGACAGATCAAAACAACATTTTCGGGCGCGCCATTATGACCAAGAAACACCCGACCTGCTGCTTCGATCCACCGAAGGGAACCGTCTTCCGCAACCAGACGGAGCACCTTTTTGAATGGTCGAGGATCGCGCAGCGTTCCTTGCACCGCGTCTTCTGCCGCCACTCGATCTTCAACACAGACACGCTGAAGGAAGGATTCAAGCGAGCCGTCCAAATTGCCGGCCCTGGCACCCAGAATATGCTCCATTTCTGCAGATGCGCTTATTCGGTCCTCCTGGACGTCCCACTCGATCGAACCAAGATGCGCCAGTCGCTGGACTTCACCCAGTTGCGCCTGCTGCCGGACTTTTTCCTCGTCACTGAGTTTCCTCACAATCAGAGGTGCCAAGTCTATCCCCGCATTCGACACAGCTCGGATTCGTTGTTCATCGTGGGCAGGATCCGACTTCATTGCGAATGCAAGCACCACAACCACCCGATCCATTGCCATGACCGGAATGGCGACTGCAGACGTCAACCCCGAATCCTTCCAAGCCTGGCGATCCGAAAGAGTGGGGATTTCTGAGACATCGTTCACCCAGAGGGGTTCCTGCGCAGCCCAGCAACGTCCGGCAAGGCCTACTCCCGGCGCGAGCAACGTCCCTTGGTGCAGCCGGAGATTTTTGAATTCCTCCCTCACAGCATGACTCGCCAACGCCAGTTCAAGCGTGGAGCCCGCAGGAAGCCACGCCTCTCCATAAGGCCAAGAGGCGGCTTCGCCAATCATCTCGAGGCACTGTTGCAGCGCGGCGTTGACGCTTGGTGCCTGACCTACAGCCAGCGCGAGGGCGCGAACAATCCTGAGTTTTTCCCCCCGAATCGATTCGTCACGAATGTCTNNCTCTTCATCGGCACCGTGCAGAGGATTCACTGATAAGTACGCGGAGAGAGGTTTCTCATTGGCCGTCTGAAGCGTGAGAAGTCTCTGGGATCTCCCTTTCGATCCTTCGCGCAGGAGATTCTCAAATTCGCGTTGATCGGACTTCACTACCCATCGAAAAAACGATGATGAGCAGAGATTTTCCGATTTGGTTTCAAGCAGCATTGAGAGGCGTTCGTTGCTGAAGACCACGGATCCATTGTAGTCGAGCATCGCAACACCTTCAGGCAGGCTTTCAAGGAGCGGAAGATGGATGGGGTGATTCTTCTCCAATGCACGAAACGACCGGAGAGCTTCTTCGGCCGCCTGCAGCCGTGTCTGAAGTTCCCGATTCTTCTGCATTACCTCTACAATATTCGCTTGATGCTCTGTCAAAACCGGCTTTCCCGCTTGGGTGACAGAATTCTGGGTGGCGCATTATCCCTGACAATACTATACAAAGTACGGGACTTGCCTGCAAGGGAGATACTGCTTGGTTCACTCTCGAATGTTGCACACAAAAGCGCTACTGTGGGAAAGTGGGCAAAAAGATGACGCGATGGGGGTAAAATCCGTGTCCTGCGAGTCTACTCCGGGGAGACAGCAATTTGCTTCCACATTGGTCATACTGACGGGAGAGCTGCGCCGAGGCAAAAAAAACCGGATCGAATTCCCGGCAGCACACAAACCAACGCTTCCCTCTCCATGCAGCGTTCGTTTGGCACCATCAAGAAAATCGATCCGGTATAAGACATCTGCCGTAATACTTGTTGAAACTGCCCATTACCCCCAAAGGAAATCCGACACGTTCTTCCTGGACTCACGAATGCTTCAATTGTTAACGAACAGCCATCGCTAATTTCATCTTCTTGAGAACCCGCGGCATGTCTTCTTTCACTGAACTTTTACAGACGAAGCCGTCGGCATGCAGGATATCGGCGAGGATTTGATATGTGCGCTCCTCGTGAATCGTCACAAAGACGACCTTCGTGTCAGGCCGGTACTCCTTGATGTGCCTGGTTGCCTCAAGCCCNNGATCAATCAACACAAGATCCGGATGAAGCGAGTGTGTCATGCTCATTGCTTCAAGTCCGTCCCTCGCCTGTCCAACAATCTGTACATCTTCCTGTTTCTGCAAGAAATCAACCAGATTGCATCTGTAGGAATCATTATCATCTACAACCAAGACCGTCATAGTGAATAGCGCTCCCTTCCGATTTCTTTGCGATGCATTTTCATTTCTGCCATTCCAAAACCCAACGGAATGGTAAGAGCTTTCTCTCGTGGGGAGGTAAGCACGAAGCCACTGTGTACGGCCACACCGACAGTAAACTCCTCTTCAGACTGACAAACCTGATTACGGACTCTGATTGGGAGCGCTCGCATCTCTCATGCAGAATTGCGCATTGAGGATGTCAAATAGCCGCGTTCCTTTGCATAATTGTACAGCCGTCCCTGAAGCAACTTCCTCCCCCGATGAAGTCGTGAGCGGACCGTACCAAGCGGACAATCAACAAACTGCGCGATCTCCTCGTACGTCAGACCCTCGATATCACACAGAATTACCACAGTCCGGAAATCTTCAGGCAAAGTGGACACTGCAGTAGAAACTTCGTCGTCGAGCAGATTGCCGAACACCGACTCTTGCAGGTCGTTTGGGTCGGCNNCTCCCTGATGGACGTGTAAAAATTCTTGATTTCATCGTAGTCAACAGTGTCGGGTTCCTTTGACTCTTTCCGATACCGATTGATGTAGGAATTCTTCAGGATTCTGAACAGCCAGGCCCGAATGTTGGTCCCCTGTTCATACTTGTCCCAGAACCGATAGGCCTTCAGATATGTTTCCTGGACAAGATCGTCGGCATCGGCGGGATTGCATGTCATCCTTAATGCAAAATTATACAGCAAATCCGCATGGACCAGTGCCTCTCCTTCAAACACGCTCTGTTTTTCGCTCTTCTGGACGTTCATCGGATTCTTCACCTTCTCTGAGGAAGTTAGACATAGGTAATATTCTTGCAGGTTACAGGCACATCCCGGGGATCCGAAAGAGTTTTCCTCCGAGCTTTAGCTCCCCCTCCTCTACCGGTTATCCCCGGGATGCCCAAACCTCACGTGCAATTCTTGGGTGTTGACGTTCGGATTCTGGAGAGCTCATCGCTCNNCATGATTCAACTAGGTGCAGGGCCATTGTAGCCATCCGCCGTGGATTTACCAATAAGGGATGTACTGTAATTTGAAGATTCAGGAGGGTTTCTCTGTCTAGAGCTTTCACCCTAGAGGGGAAAAGGATCGGCTACTGTATGAGGAACAAGCTGATGGGGGCGGGTCTTCTCTCCATTTCACACAGTTCTTGAGAAAATCGGTTTGCTCACCCCCATCCTGTCAAGATACGCATCGAATGGCATGGCAACATTGCGGAGCAGGAGCCTGCCTGCACCAACAACAGAAATCCTGTCATTGGTGACATGCACAAGGCCGTCATCGACCAATGGGCGCAATGAGGCAACAGCATCAGCGAAGTATTCCGAAAACCTGATCGAGAATCTCCGCTCCACTTCAGTGATGTCGAGTTCGAGATCGCACATCAGTTTCATGATGACATGGTTGCGCACCACATCATCGTCCGTCATGTGATAGCCCAGGTGAGTTGCAAACTCGCCCGCGTCAAGTGCCCGGTAGTATTCCGGAAGGGTCTTCACATTCTGGGCATAGTATCGGGCGAAATGTCCTATGGACGACATGCCGAGACCGAACAAATCGACGCCAGATTTCGTCGAATACCCCTGAAAGTTTCTATAAAGGGTCTTTTCCCGTTGGGCACGCGCAAGCTCGTCATCTGGTTTTGCAAAGTGATCCATCCCGATGTAACTATACCCATGTTCCCCAAGTGTTTCGATGGTCATCTTCAGGATGTCGAGCTTCTGCTCAGGCGTGGGAAGGTCTTCCTGGCGGATGAGCTTCTGATGCGGTTTGAGCCATGGAACGTGGGCATAATTGAATACAGCGATGCGATCAGGATCGAGCATCACGACACGTCGAATAGTCTCTTGGAAGGATGAAAGGGTTTGGAATGGAAGGCCGTAAATGAGGTCGACGTTGACACTGGTAAACCCGGTTTCACGTGCCCAGGCGAACACATCTCGGGCCAGGGATTCAGGTTGGACGCGATTGACCGCTTGCTGCACGCGCTCGTTGAAATCCTGGATCCCCATGCTCATTCTGCTGAATCCGACTTCGCTGAGTGCTGTGATGTGGTCGCGCGTCAGTTCGCGGGGATCAACTTCCACGCTTCGCTCGGCGGATGGATCGATTGCGAAACGGTTGAGCGTATGTCCGCCAATTGCACGAATCTGATCCGGCGAAAGATACGTGGGCGTTCCTCCTCCCCAATGCAATTGGACAACGCGGCGCCCATCGCCCAGAGCATGAGCGAGGAGATCAATTTCCTTCTTGAGGTAAAGCAGATATTCATCGATGCGACGTCGATCCCGCGTCACAAGCATGGTGCAGCCGCAGAAATAACAGAGCGTGTCACAAAAAGGAAAATGGAGGTAGAGGGAGATATCGGAATGGGCGTCCATCCCGTTGGAATTCTGCAGCGCATCCCGATAGTGCTGCGCATTGAACTCGGGGCTGAACAGCGGAGCAGTGGGATAACTGGTATACCGTGGCCCAGGTTTGTCGTATTTCTTCAGAAGCGACACATCAATGTTTGTCAAAGCATCATCCTGCCCGGGCCGATTACCAGCCAATCTGCTCATGCTTTCTCCTCGACGAGATCGGACCGCACACCATTTCATTCTTTGCTACGAGTATGATAGACACAAATCCGTTGAATCTCAAGCACGACGATGGGTGGTGGGAGTCAATCCCGGCATTGCACCATGATGGTCGGATTGATCTCAATGATGGCAGCCATGGAATTGGCAACCTGACAATGCCGTTGAGCTTCCTGGAAAAGTTGTTGTACGTTTTTTTCAAACGTGTTGGCGGGGATAATGACCGTGGGGAAAATCACAATTCTGGTAAAACGGTAGTCGCCATCGACATACTCCAATACGCCGTTGGCGTGGCTTCGGTAGGAAATCACCGGGACATTCTCCTTTGCCGCATACCCCATGAATGTTGCCATATGGCACATCTCCACGGAGGCGACAAAAAGATCTTCAGGAGACCACACACCTTGCTCACCCTTGAATTCAGGAGGGCTGGATATCCGGAGTGTCGGCTTGCCTTCCGATGTCAGGAACCCCGATCTGCCTTCAACCCACGCACTGGATGTTCGGTACGTAAATGATCGGCGCTTTATCTTCTGTTGTTGTTCAGAAACGTCACTCATTGGATGTTCGTCCGGTAACTGTCACGTTAATCCCCGACGCGCCTGCATCAATCGCCGGGTATAGGATGTGAGCCCGCCTGCTTCGAGCACAGGTGTGAAAGATGCAGGCAGGTTCTTTACGGGAAAGGATTCGCCGGTCGATTCATTCTTCACTGTCGTCTCTCCGATCTTCAGTCGCTGACTCTCCAGCGCGTTCACACCTGGAACGTGCACTACGTGAAGGCCGACATTTACGGCATTACACAGAAACGCACGGGAGAAACTTCGCGCAACAACGATAAGCTCCATCGTCCCAAGGACGGTGACCGCCTGTTCAGAAACGGCCCCTATTCCAAAGTTCTCTCCAGCCACGATGACGCTTCCCTTGGCGAATTTGCCCTCCCTGAGCTTTGACCCGACCTCCCGATCTGCAGCAACAAGGATGTCACGCATCTCCAGCGGAGAGACGATGGTTGTCCCGCTTGCGGGGTATAACATCTCCGCCGAGACATCATCGCCGAGCGCAAGTACGACTTTTGCCAAGCGTCAGGTTCCTTTCCGCGGGTCACTGATTGTTCCTGTCAACGCCGAAGCCGCAGCAACTGCGGGCGAACTAAGGTAAATTTCCGATGACGGATCGCCCATTCTACCGCGCGGATTTTGATTCCCGGTCGTAAGGGCCGTTTCCTTTTCTCCGAGTACTCCCTGATGCATGCCGGAGCAGGGACCACACCCGGGATTCAGAATCACGGCACCTGCATTGTGCAGGTCGGCGATATACCCTTTTTCGAGGGCTTGCCGGTAGACGCGGCTGGAGACCGGGTGGACAAGCATTCGCGTTCCGTGTGACACCTTCTTTCCGCGGAGCATCCTCGCGGCCACCTCAAGATCTTCCAGTCGTCCATTGGTGCATGATCCGATGACAATTTGGTGGACACGGGTTCCCTCGACCATGCCGATTGGCTTCACGTTGCGAGTTGAGGAAGGACAGGCAACCTGGGGTTCAAGTGCCGAGACATCGATTGGGATGGTGTTCGCGTAGCCAGCATCTTGATCCGGTATGATAAGTGCCAGAGGATGGTGGATACTCGCTTCGTTGCGAAGGAAGCGGACCGTCTCTTGATCCGACGGCACAACGGCGGTGATCGCCCCGCACTCGAGAGCCATACTGCACAAGGTTAGCCGGGCAGACGTCGGCAAGCGGCGCATAATGTCGCCATGGAACTCCAGCACGGTATTCGACGCCGGCAAGGCAGGTCCAAGTTGAGAGAGAAAAAGTGCGAGATCCTTTGGTCCGACAAAAAGCGGAAAAACCCCATTGACAACAATCTTCACTGTGGCAGGCACTTCCATGGCAACCACGGTGCCAAGCGCCCATATGCTTGCCATTGCTGTTGCGCCCATTCCCCAGGCAAATGCTCCCAACGCGCCAAGCGTGGAAATCCTTGAGTCAGTCCCTGCTACCAACGCCCCCGGGTGAACATAGCCGCTTTCTGCCACCACTTGGTGTGAGACGCCTCCAAGATCACTTCTGACATCAAAGAATTTGCCTATGCCCTGAGAACGGGCGAATTCTCTTACGAGGGACTGATTGGAAGCAGTCTGTGCAGAGTTCGCGGGCACGGCATGATCAAATGCAATGCAGATTTTCCCCGGGTCCCACACCCGAGGTTCCCTGCCGGTCCCCGCAAAGATTGCATGGAATTGCCTTATGACAAGACCCGCATTCTCATGTGACACGGCGATATCAACATGCGGTTCCACAAGATCGCCGGGTTTTACCTCTCCCCGATCAGAAGCGCGCGCAAGGATCTTCTCGACAACCGTCATGCCCATCAACGTAATCCCGTCTCGTTAGAATCGCTTGCTACGCAAAAGCGTCATTTACCTGATCGAGCGTCTCAAATCTTGCCGATAAGAGCGCCCGGACTTCCTTGAGTTTTCGAAGTGCAATCATCTTGTCCTTAACCAACGACTCAAGCAATGTCCTGACATCAGGATACTCGCATGTCTCCATGAATATCAGGTATTCGTCAAGAGCAACTTCTTCGCGGTGTTCGGCCGCCGACAAGGCTGCACAAAGTCCTTTGCAGGAATGCACACAATGTTCTTTCATGACTCACCTCTTCTTTTCCCTGACCGCTCACTTCATAGAGCTCTTAACCCGCAAGGTCCATTCCCCGTTGAAGCGCCCGTTCATTAAGGGGAATCAAATGATGGTACCGATCGGGAAGGACTTTTTTGAGGGCTGTGATAACGGCATCCAACCTCACAATTCCTGTAATCTTCAGGAGAGCACCCAGAACGATCATGTTCATTATTCGCCGATCGCTGAGCTTCACGGCTTCATCGCTTGCCGGGAGAGGAAGAATCCGGATGTCGGCGCGTGTGGGCTGTCTGACGATCGTCGTGGAATCAAAAATCAACAGGCCACCCGGCCGGACCGACTTCTCAAACTTATCAAGGGACGGCTGATTCAGCGCGANNAAACGTCGTGGCGCAAGGCGAACTGATGGTTTTGTCGGCGATGATCACCGTGCAGTTCGCAGTGCCTCCGCGCATTTCCGGACCATACGACGGCATCCATGTAATCTCTTTCCCTTCGATTACGCCTGCATAGGCAAGCGTCATCCCCATCGAGAGTACACCCTGACCGCCGAATCCTGCCGCAAGTAGTTCATGCTTCATGATATTTCTCGATTCGTGGCAAGAAAATCATTTGGGAGTTTTGATATCGCCCGGAGGGAACATCGGAAGCATATTCTCCTCCAGCCATTTGTTTGCCTGTACCGGGGTCATCTTCCAGCCCGACGGGCAGTTAGAAACCTCTTCGACAAAGCAGGTGCCCTTACCCTCTTTTTGAAACTGGAACGACTTGATCACAGCTTTCTTGAAATGTCTTACTGCATTCGCGGTATGGACGGAATGTAGGGTGACATAGGAAGTGCCAGGAAGCATCGCAACGATGTCCGCCATTTTGATGGGAAAGCCTGCAACCTCTGAAGTTCTTCCCAAGGGCGTTGTGGTGGTCTTCATGCCGAGAAGCGTCGTGGGGGCCATCTGCCCGCCGGTCATNNCACTTCGCCGTTGCTGCGCTTGATCGCCGTCGCCACTGCAGACGCTCGACCATGTGCAGCTTCCTGCATGTCGATATCGAGATAGTTGTAGGCAAATACGGAACAACCCACAGGCGCCACACCCACGACATCCTGTTGTATGCCCAGCTCCTGAATCACCTCCATCAGGACGCGATGAACCACCCCGTGTCCACAACCGGGACAGTAGTGCATGCGGGTATCTGTAAGCGTATTCGGGCGCTGATAGACAGCCTCCATCCCGTCCTCTCCGGCCGATGCAAACGTTGATTCCATGTCAATACGCCTCCACAGAATGCATATGATCTTTCGCAACAAGCCCTGCCAGATGGTGCAATACTTCTTCGGGAGAGGGAATAACCCCCCCCATGCGGCCGTAGAATGAAACCGGAACACGGCCGTTGACAGCGAGCCGGACATCTTCGACCATCTGCCCTGCATTCATCTCAACAGTAAGAATGCCGCGAGTGCGCGCGGCAAGGTTCGCAATGGGATCAGAAGGAAACGGAAACAGTGTGATCGGGCGAAGGAGTCCTGCGCGGATTCCCTGTTCGCGGGCAAGTTCCACAGCCCTGTGCGCAATGCGCGCGGCAAGTCCATAGGCCACCAGCAGCCATTCGGCGTCGTCGGTCATCACCTCCTGCCAACGGACTTCATTGAGGGCAATGGTTCGGTACTTTTCCTGGAGGTGGAGGTTAATCCGTTCCATGGCATCCGGATCGATGTGAAGGGAAGTGATGATATTGCGCTTACGATCCGGCGTCTTCCCTGTGGTCGCCCACGGCTTGGGAACACGATGCGCCTCAATATCATAGTCCTTGAACGAGACCTTCTCCATCATCTGTCCCAGCGCCCCATCGGCAAGAATGAGACCCGGCGTACGATACCGATCGGCAAGATCGAATGCGTCAAAGACAAAGTCAGCCATCTCCTGGACGCTGTTCGGCGCGAGGACGATGAGCCTATAATCACCGTGCCCTCCGCCCTTCACGGATTGAAAGTAGTCGCCCTGGGAAGGTTGGATCGTCCCCAGACCGGGCCCGCCGCGGTTGACATTCACGATCAAGCATGGAAGCTCGGCGCACGCGATATAGGAAAGCCCTTCCTGCATGAGACTCACCCCCGGACTTGAAGATGAAGTCATCACGCGCGCGCCCGCACCGGCGCCGCCATAGATCATGTTGATCGCGGCAACTTCGCTCTCTGCCTGCAGGACGATCATTCCCCGCTGCCGACCCTCTTCCGCAAGGTATTCAAGAACTTCTGATTGTGGGGTAATGGGATAGCCGAAATACGCCTGGCATCCCGCGCGAATGGCCGCCTCTGCCAGAGCTTCGTTGCCTTTCATGATCTGAATCTCACTCACGGGTTGTCCTTTCGATCGATCGTCAGCGTAATATCTTCCGTCACATTCGAGATCCGGGCGACGGGCACTCTCTCCTTCTGTTTGGACTGGCGATACACGGTTATCACTGCGTCCGGACAGACAAGGGCACAGTTAATGCATCCAGTACAGTTATCCTTGACAAGGACCGCATAGTGATACCCCTGCTGGTTGAGTTTTGGGGACAAAGCAAGGCTGTCCAGCGGGCAAGCTTCCACGCAAAGTTCGCATCCCTTGCAGTTTTCAACTTCGAATGTTACCGTGCCTCGAGCCATAGGTTTTTCCTTACAGATAGTGACGCTCTTTTGCAAACCTTTCCAGCTCCTCATGGAACTGTGGATGGGCAATACTGATGAGCAATTCCGCCCGTTGTTTGATGGTGCGTCCGTAGAGGTTTACGACGCCATGTTCTGTCACCACATAGTGAACGTCTCCTCTCGACGTCGTCACACCGGCACCCTCACGAATTCGCGGGACAATCCGCGAAAGTGTACCGCGCTTTGCCGTAGAAGGAAGTGCGATGATCGGCTTGCCTCCCTCCGATTTCGCCGCCCCACGGATGAAATCCACCTGACCTCCAAACCCGCTGTAAAAATTATATCCCATGGAATCCGCGCAGACCTGCCCGGTCAGATCCACCTCCAGCGCCGAGTTGATTGCCACCATGTTCTTGTTGCGGGAGATTGTAAAGGGATCGTTGGTGAACTGTGTCGGTCGAAATTCCATCGCAGGGTTGTTGTCTACGAATTCAAAGAGTTGCTGCGACCCCAGAACAAAGGATGTCACAATTTTGCCCGGCAACAAGGTCTTCTTCTGACAGGTGATGACCCCTTTCTCCACCATNNCGTCCGACACCATCTCTGTATGGATTCCCAGATGTTTCCTGTCATCAAGGTACTTCATGACGGCATCGGGGATATGACCGATCCCGAGCTGAAGGGTGGAACCGTCTTCGACCAGATCGGCGACAAGACATCCTATCTTCCGATATACATCCAAGTCCTCCGATCCCTCGTCACCAACAACCTGTGGGAGCTGCTTCAGAGGTTCGTTCACTTCGACGCAATAGTCGATCTTGTTGAGGTGGATGAAACAATCGCCAAGGGTCCTTGGGTTATTGGGATTAATCTGCGCGATGACTATTTTCGCCACTTCCGTGGCGGCCTTTGTGCAATCAACACCAACGCCAAAACTGCAGTACCCGTGTTCATCCGGCGGTGAGACTTGAATCAATGCAACATCGATCGGAAACTGCCCGCTGTAGAATAGAGACGGTATGTCAGAAAGGAAGATCGGCGTGAAGTCGGCTCTTCCTTCCGCAATGGCGTTACGGACATTCTTTCCGATGAAGAAGGCATTATGCCTGAAGTGACCTGCCATTTCAGGGTTCACATACGCCGCTTCGCCGACCCCCAGTAAGTGGCAGACCTCGACGTCGTGCAATTCCTCATAACGTTCCACCATCGCTTCGACAAGCGTCTGGGGGACGGCGCATCCGGGATGGATGTACACCCGGTCGCCGGAACGGATGACGGACACCGCCTCGGCCGCACCAACGAATTTACGCTGAAATCTCTGCTTGACTGTCTCTGAAACTGAATTGTAATGCATGAGACTCCCAGGGCTGAGGAATTCCGGGTGAAATCAAGACGCATCGTGAACAAGAAACGCATCGAGAGGCCGTCGTGGCGTTGGTACGGATTGTGTCAGACAATAGCCCACCCGGAGGAGAAGTTGAGGCCACCCTGAACATGGCATGAGAGCCTTAAGCCGGGTCCGAAAATCAGGCACCTGGATCGGCATATTGAAATAGCTTGCATGAAGTCCTTCCCGGACAATGGCAAGCAATAGCTGTTGGAGGACCTCACCAGCTTCGATCCAATGCGACACCGAATCTTCGGTAGCAAGGACGATGAGCCCTGGCGCTTCGAGACACAGATTTCTGTCACGCGCGGCACGCAACCGCCCTTGATCAATCACGCGGGTGGCGTATGCGCCGAGATCGTCAACCGGCCCCTTCCATCCATAGACAGTACCAGGGATTCCATCCTGACGGGTCGATCCCCCCGGCCTGATCCATTCAGCAAGGTCCTTCCGAAATCCGGCGTCCGACCACTGCAATCCCTCTGCTTCTGCCACAAGATCGGCGACTTTCTGGTTCAAGGCACCATCGACAGTGACCACAATTTCCGTTTGTGCGCCATCAGCCGCACTTTTCAGTTTGGCGATCACGCTCGAAGGAATGCGGGAAACAAGAAACGGACTCCTGTTCGTGTGGCGCAGCGGGATATTTGCCAGNNGACATATCCCGAGACCGCTGCTGGCCGGGTTCTTCGATTCCGGTGATGCAAGCGAGATGGTGGCCAGGGGAAGCTCACTTGCGCCGCTGAGGTTGTAGTCGACCCTGAATGGCATGTTGAAGTGTGACGCCGCAACGCGAAGATTGAATACAGCGGCACCAACGCTCATCAACAATTCTCTGTTCCCCGGATCGACCACCGGCATACGACGGGAGTAATCAGTANNGAGTCAGGTCGAATTTCCAGGGCTGCGTATTGTGCGTGGACGGCGCCAATACCGCGTAGTGCAGGAGGAACCGCAGCTGCTCCCGGAAGATCCCTTCCCAGGGAAAGTCAACTTCCCGTACCGCCTCCACCTCAGTGGCATCATGCCGGGACGCTGACGGCTCGTCGGCAAATTCCATTTCCATTTCCGCTTGGTCGTTCTTCATGGCATTCTTATTAGGTATGCTCTAACTCTTCGAGAGTGTGGATTGCGTCAAGCGGACAATCATCCTTTGCCTCGAGAACCACTTCTTCCTCTTCGGGATTGACTGGCTGACGTNNCCTACTGACGCACAATAGGCGCACCCATCACACTCCGAGGTAGTAAAGAACTTCCCTTCGGCATTCGCCGGCAGACGGTTCCACAAGCGTTGAGTCTTCATGCTTTCCCCTCCTTCGTCCGCTGGGCCAGCGCCAGGGAAAAGCCCAGGAACATGATCATGGTGCCGCACCAAAGAAGAAGGATGAAGGGTTTCATGCTTGCTTCAACGATAAGCACTCCGGAGGAGCCGACGCGACCTCCTGGCTCGACACTCAACATGATTGACGGAGAAGCACCGTCACCGATGCTCATCCCCCCCAACCGGACAGTGGAATTCAACAACGATGATTGGACAGGAGGAAACTCTTGCGCTTTTCCAGGCCGGACAATCGCAGTAGCTGTAAGCGATTCCATCGCCATTCCCTTCCTGATCTCCAGCAGTGCCCCGATCCGCATGGTGCGATTCATGGACTGCATCATCGCTTCATGCTCCCCCTCGATCTGGAACTGGACGAACTTCACTCGCGCCTCCCCTGCAGCAACTTCCTCTCCTTTTGCAATCCTGTATTCCATCCCTGCATTCGAAGGTTCATCATACGCGAGAGGTGAGAGGTAAAGATCGTGTGTCAGCGATGAGACAATATCAGGATTCTTCATTACACCTTGATCCCCGGCACTAAACATCACAGGCTGAAGCGTGGAGGTGGAAACCCCATCCCCGGCCTTCACCACAAATGTGGTCTTCCCGTCTTCCCGTGGTGCAACGCTGGTAAACGTAAATGTCTTCCCGAGCGCCTGCTGCGGAACGTTCAGTGTCAACGCGAGCCGTTCTGTGGTGGAGTATCTTCCGGTAGCAATGACACCAAGGAAAAACAGCGCAATCCCTGCGTGTCCGAGTTTGCCCCCCATGGATCTCCAGTTTCCCTTTGCCACTCTCACAGCAATCTCCACGTTCACAATGATCGCGAAGAAGCTTGCAATGGTGAGAATCAACAGGGGGATATCGCGTACTCCGGACAGGTATGCCAAGGCGCCCGCTGCAATTGCACCAGTCGCACCACGGGCATTTTTCCCCAGGATCTCCCGGAAGNNGAAACGATGGCGATGGCAATGGGGAGATTCGTCGCATCATAGAACGAAGGCTCGACCCTCGTCGTGGAAAAAATCGGAAGGCTCGTCCCAAACAGCACCACCGCCGCCGACAATCCGAGGACAATCGCCCCCGCTCCCAACGCCGACTCACGCGTAAAGATCATCGTGTCGGATTCCCTTGAACCGACCCCCATGGCACGCCAGCGGACGGCCAGCATCATCAACGATGATCCTGCGATGACGCCGAGCACCGCGAGGAGCAGCCAATACACGGCGGCACCTGGATCAGAGAACGAATGGACCGAGGCATTGCCGAGAATTCCGCTACGTGTCAGGAAGGTNNAAAATGTGACCGACGCAAGGGCGACATTCGTGCGCGCATATTTCCCCGTCCGGCGTTGAGCGAGCATTGTGTGGAGCAAACCGATGCTCGTAAGCCAGGGTACGAGGGAAGAGTTCTCCACAGGATCCCATCCCCAATATCCCCCCCAACCCAAAACGCCGTAAGCCCAATAGGCGCCGAGCATGATTCCGAGCCCGAGCACAAGAGAAGCGAACAAGATCCAGGGAAATCCCTGCCTGGCCAGCACCGTGAAGTCGCCCTTCCACATGCCGCCCATCGCAAGACTGAATGGAACGGCCATCCCAGCGAATCCGAGGAACAGAATCGGCGGATGCACCACCATCCAGAAATTCTGCAGCAGGGGATTTAAGCCCCGGCCATCAAGGGGAACCTGACCAACCTGCACTTGGGGAAACATCTCCCATAGCGAGACGAATGGAGATTTCGCGAGCACCAGCAAAATCATACTGGTTTGAATAACCATGAACACGACCATTACCCAGGCTTCGTTGCCGCGTTTGCGAGTCGATTGACTCAGCAACACTCCGAGAAAAGCGGAGCAGAGAGCCCAGAACAGAAAGCTCCCTTCCTGGCCTGCATAGAACGAAGAGACGAGGAAGTGCCATGGTAGTGATCGATCACTGTAGCTGAACACATAGCCGTTGGAATAATCGTGATTCAGGAGGAGGAAGAGAAGGTCGGCGGAGGCGGCGGCGATGCTCAGAGCGCTGAGGAGCAGGAACACTCGGGGACGTAGGATTCCGGCCTGGAGGCCCAGAGCAAGCCTGACATAACCCACGAGGGAACAGCCGCTCGTAACGAGAGCCAGGATTGTGATCCAATGTCCAAGAACAGTCATCCAACCTCCGGAATAGCGCACACCAGGCTTACAAGGGTCAAGATGTGTGCCACAGGGATTGGTTACAAGGTGAGGAATCGGAAGGGAAGGAAGCGATTTTTGCCGGTTTTGTGTGGATCAGCCTCTCTCCTCTTCCAATACATGAGAATGGCTTTGCACTTGTGAAAAGGGAAAGAACTGCCCGCAGAATCATCCACCATATTCTGCGGGCAAGGTAGAAGCTCAGTGTACCGAGGTATTACGGAAAGTCATACTCAAAAGCGTTGACGTCGATCTTTCCATTGATATGCTTCTCCTTCACCAAGTTGCCAGACGCATCAAAATCATCTCGGTGACATATAGAGCATGGACCTGCGAATATTGCATGACCTTTCGGGGGAAGCCCATGGCATGTGCCGCACGCGACTTCATTGCCTCCACCATTCCATTTTGGAGCGTACGAAGCCCCTAGCATCACAGAATCAGTGTAGGCATAGGAGAATCGAGAAGTTGCTTTGTAGAGCTTCCATGCACCATGGCAATACACATTGCTGCATTGATTTGCAGCGGCAGAATACGACGATGCAGGCGTAACCCCGCCTGTCCTCTTCGATGCCATCCCGCTCAGCACTATCACAGGCCCCGAACCCGGATTGATGTGGCCGGGGTCCGTTACATTATTCGGCACATTGTGACACGTGGCGCAAGGGACATCAAGCGACGAGACATCTCCCCCTCCTTGGAGGTGTGTCAGATGAGCACCGACCCCTTGCGATGACTCGCTTGTGTCGCCATTGATTGCCCTCGGCGGCGCCCATGAGACAGTGTCCCCGGCATCGGCGCGAAACGTGCCATGACATGTATTGCATGCCTCGGGCGATTTTGGCACGCCGCCCGCAGTCGCATGGCAATGCGCGCTTGAACAGGTTGGCACTCCGTACGTGTTCCCTGAATAATTGCTTCCATGGCAGACTTGACAATCGGCAATGCCGAACCCATGAGACATGACAAAGCCGACATGCCCTCCCGGCTGCGCAAACGCCCCCTGGTGAGGCGCTGAAGCATGGCATCGGAAACAGTCAACGCCGCTGGTCCCCCCCGTGTACATTCCGCCGTGACAAGACCGGCATGAACTCGGGTCCCAGTTCTGTCCCCGCAGATACGCTCCATGAAACGCAACGCTGTCGGCAGGGTTGTTCCAGTTGGGTGCATGAACTGTTACCGAAGGGCTGGTTGGCGCACCTGCACCCGGCGCCTGGTTCCTGAGGTCGGCACAACCGGAAAGCAGAAGGACCCCTGCAACAACAAAGGACATCGATATCAGAAGAAAGATTCTTCGCATGGCATACGCTCGCGCTCTGATGATCGTAATTCCGTTTTCAGTGAACCTGGCCATTTGCATCGTGACACGTCAGGCAAATCGGGTCCTGCCCGGGGACATCGTGGCAGCTCACACAAGATTCCATATCACGCTGCGCTTCCCTGGCGTGCTCGCCTCCTCCCGAACCTTTGCCAAATGTCGTGAAGCCCGGGACACTGTGCGATGGAGGTCGGAATTTCAGTTGATTGATATTCCCTCCCGCTTGATGACATTCCACGCAGAAGGACTGCGTATCGTGGCAACTGGCGCAATTCGACACTTTCCCTTTGGCGTCCACGCCATGAGTGAGACGGTAATTCAGATCATGGACACGCTGGGGCATTGTCTGGGCTGGCTGATCTCTTGGCCCTGTCCGGGGAAGAGGATCGGCGTTGAGATCTTTTGATCCGAAGGACTTCAATGGGACCGGCCCATGACAATCCTGGCAAAACGTTTCGGTGTGGCACGACGAGCANNCCGAGTCGGATTTGTTCTCCGTGATACCGGCGGAAATCCGCCCGAAGATGATTTTGTGGCAGCATCTGGGAAAGATTCGTATGGCAGTTTTCGCACTGGCTCGTTGCCCGCGTGTTGTTGTGACACGTTGTGCAGCGTTCCATCGGCGGCAGGTGGTCCTGCACTGCCATCGTATCACGCGCTATGTCTTCATGACAGTTCTGGCATTGGACGTCCTTCATGGCGAGGTGGGACGTGTGCGAAAATCTAAAGTCCCGCAGCGGCACGACCCGCGGTACAATACTCTCCGGAGCCGTATGGCAGTAGCCGCACGCATTCGTGAGCTGGTCTTCGTGACAGCTTTGGCACTGCTCATGAGCCGGATGGAGGTTGTCGGATGCGACGGCGCTTTTTTGGGCAGCGGGGTGGCAGGAGACACATTCCAGTCCGGCCTCAGAAATATGAAATGCATGGGAGAACTTGACCGTGGGCTGTTCGCCTGTTCCGGTCTCTCCTTGAATGCCACGGGCGGTCAACAGATGCGGTTGCAGCAATGCGGCTATGGAGGCTGCAACCACAAGAAACAGAGAAGATACGATAACCCGGCGTTTCATGGATTGCACCTTTATTCGAAGAAGTTCAGGGATTCGGAGAACCAGTATTGCAGCCGACCGACAAACCGGAAATCACTCTTCACAATATAATTGTTCAACCACTGTCCCTGGAGGTCGAGGGAAAACGTCTCCACGGGGCGAAGCGTGGCGCCAAGCACCGCCGAGGTGGCGTCGTAGCGAGACGACTGCCTGTCAACTCTGTAGCTCATGTACGAGAAGCCGGCGTTGGGGACGAGACAGTTCTTAAGGATTGGGTAGGCTCCATTGACGGAGACCGATGTCAATTCGCCGGCATAGCCCGTGTTTCCTTGCAGAACAAGTTGGATATTGCTGCGGCCGACTCCCGCACTGTATCGGAAACTGGTTGCGCCGTCATAGCCAACGAACGCTCCGCGAAGAAACGTCCTGAGCTCCGGACAGATGAAATACTCCTCACCCACTTCGATTTCGGTGATTCCTTTGAGCGTGAATTGGGAGAAAATGGTTCCCACCGGGACAAGGGGCTCTCGTCGTGCAGCATCCAGAGTGACGAAAAATTCGGGGGTCAAGGAATACCTCGCCCCGAATTGTGCACGCTGAAGCTTCCCCAGTTCAAAGTTGTGATCATATCGTCCATACAATGTCAGGTCGGTCTTCGCATAGGACAAATCCATCCCACCGAGTTGTTCTCGCTCGGGATCGGGAACGACCAGCACGGAAACCGGGTCGAGTGTCTGAGGATCAGCGCGGAGGGCATAATAGGATGGGAGGGGTGACCGCCGGTTGATATAACTCAGGCTCCCACGAAGTTCGGGAAGCGCGTTGATAAAAACCTGGCCTCCCAGCGTGAATTTGTCTTTCAATCGGCCATACGAATGAAGTCCGTAGTCCGGGAATGATGTTGCGCCGCCATAGAGTGACACTTTGTATATGCTGTTTGTTTGATGGAGTGTCACCAAGGCACCATCAACGGTCCCCAGACCCACGCCCATGTAGAAGGGAATGCGTCCAAGGGAAATGTCCGCCGTGCCACCGACATCCTTCATACGTGCAAAAAGGCTAAAGATCCTGTAGTCAGTCTTTCTCGACAAATCGTTACCGGTCGTGGTGCCAACCTGCAAGTTCGTATGCAGGCTCGTGTTGTCTTTGCTGATGTCGAACAGTGCGGATTCGAATCCCCGCAAGACTTTATGCGAGGAACCGACGGTGTCGATCTTTTCCCAGGTTACGGCTGAGGTAATAAGCCTGCCGGTAATGCGCTGCGCACTGGCAGGTGGGCACGCCAGGAGAACGAAGACCGCAGCCGCAACAAGACCGGAGAGTTTATCGGGCACGGCTGTGGATGTTCGAGACAATTGTTCGAGAGGCNNGGTTGCCCGGAATGTGGAAATCGCTTCAGAACCGAATTCTCTGGAAAGCCGCCGCTTCAGTGCGGCAACTCCATGGAAAGCCGGTTGGTGTATTTGCTAAGGCCGTTGCATCAGCAAGTGTTCGCTACTCGCCGGAATGGCATTCACGACAATTTGTTGTCTTCCATGCATCGCCCACATCTTCCGGATGCTGGAAGGCCAATCCCCCGCTTGATAAAGCCGTAGGGTGCGCATCAGGCCCCTGGTAGAGGATTGTGTGACAGGAGTTACAGTCTTTGGAAATCACCTTGCCATCCGAACTCACATGGTTGCCGTCGTGGCATCTAAAGCAGCCGAGATCGGTCATATGGCCGATATTGTTCGGGTACGCTTTCCAGTTCACTTTCATGAGCGGAAAGAAGTTCCGCTGATACTGATCTTGAAGTTCCTTTGCTGCCGAAGCAACGAATGGCCGGAGCGTATCAGGAATAGGATTGACTTCCTCAGTGAGGGCCTGCTCAAGTTGTATTGGTATGCTATCCATCGCGGCCTGTGCAGTGGAATAGGGACGAACCAACACGTTAATCGCGATAGCATGAATGTTTGGGAGGATGGGGCTGATGCTTCCATTCGCAAGGCTGCGATCCACAATCCGCACCGGCGGCCGGTAGATGTGAGACGGCCGATTGTGGCAATCAATGCAGTCCATCGTATTCTTTGTGAGACTGGCAAGCGAATCGGGCGGTATCGGAGTGTCACTTGCCACGTATTCCTTGGTCTCGCCGGTTATCCTGCTGCGTATTCGCACCCAGGGAATAACCTGCCGGAGGCTGTCCACCGCCACGTAAGTGATCTCATTGGCAATGTTCATGTGCCAGTGAATGCCCCCTTGTGAACCACGTTCAGACATCCCTCCTCCGATCTTCATCAGAAGGGCGATAGTCCAGCGTGAATTCTGCTTGTCCGATTTGAAGTAGGTATTCACATACTCCTTGTCCCCCGAAAAATGCGAAGGCCAATGGCACTGTTCGCATGTCTCCTGCGCCGGACGCAGATTATGGATAGGAGTCGTGATTGGACGGGGATAGATATTGGTGAGGACTGCATAAACCTGGTACGCGCCAGAGAGTTTTGACCGCACATACCATCCTGCCCCCGAGCCAACGTGGCATTCAACGCACTTTACTCTTGCATGAGGGGAATCCTGATAGGCAGTGTATTCAGGCTGCATCACCTCATGACAGGTGGTCCCACAGAACGCCACGGATTCCGTCCATTCAAATGTCCGGTAGCTGCCATACGCTGTGAAGAGGAAGAGAATGACCGTGGCCGACAAAAACACCAGCATTGCAGTCCGCTGTCTTGGCGCATCAAGATCGAGGGAAAACTGGCGTCGACTGGCGGGCATACCGTGCTTGATTCTCCGCCGCTCACGCAAGTAGCCCAACGGTATGAGCAAGAGACCGATCAGCAACGGAACAGGCATGATCACGTATGAAACAATACCGGTATAGGCTGGGGGACTGGACTGAAGGAGATCGACAAACGTCAGAAAGATGATTGTCGCAAACGAGGCACATGCCAGGGCGGCGCCCAGAGCACTGACGGGATTATAAAAGAGGTCAGGGAAACGGCGTTTCATTGTGCATCCCGGAAGCGGAGGAAAAGCCGAGAGTCGTTATTGACTCATCTGCATGGCACGCAACGCAAAAGCCGGGCTTCCTGGACTATAAGCCCGGCCTCGAAAATGCTGTTACTGCTTGGGCAACTTGTGTTCAATCTTGGCCCACATTTCTTTGAACTTGAATCCTTTGAAGTTGGGGCTTTGCGCATTGTGGCAACGTTCACACAGCTTGCCATTGTCGGCGCTCAGGATGAGTCCTGCTTCCTTTGCTTTTGCCTTGGAAGCTTCATCTTTCTTGTTGTGGATCATCAGGAACCCCGAAGCCGCACCGTGGCATTCTTCACATCCCACACCCTCGGATTTGTCGATGCCTGCCGCACTTCCTCCACCCGTCACATGGCATTTCAGGCACTTCAGATCGCTCGAGGGATCTTTCACTCCGGCTTTTTTTGCCACCGCCTCCGCATCCTTGCCCTTGAGAATCTCAAATGCATGCGCGTGCGGTGATTTCTCCCAAATCGTAANNATACGCGGCCCCAAGCGTTGCAGACTTGTGGCACATCCCGCACTTCTTCGCACCAACGTATTTATTGTCGGCACTTGAGGTGCCGGCCACCAGCACCATTGCAAGGAACAAGGCAAAACCAAAGATGAAGGTCTTCATAGAAAGAATCTCCTTACGTAGCTCTTGTGTGAACTCTTGCGAGGTATCAAAGTCCCTCCTGCTCCGGGAATGTACTAAGTCATACCAACAATGTCCACAGATTATCGCAGGAATCTCATATTTCCGAGAATCAGGTCCGATCGGAACGGTCTTCCTTTTCGGCCTCCTGAACGCGCAATTCGTTTGCTTGTAGATCCGCCAATTCGAGCGGATGTTCCTCAGCCNNACCTCTTCGGTCAGCGTGCCTTTCCAAAACGCCAGATTAATCGGGTAGGTGTCGGGATTGAAGATGACAAAATACAAATGCCAGACAACGATGGCCAGCGTAGCAAGCCACGCCTCATAATAGTGGACTGTCCGCGCCACGTCCCACCAGAGCTTCGTGAGGATGCCGAGGAAGGTGTTGTCGAACCAAAGGATAGTGCCGGTCACCGCCATCAGGATGGTTCCCCAGACCAATGCCCAGTACTCGGCCTTTTCTACATAACTGAATCGCCCCAGTAATGGTTTCTCCTTTCGGAGACCAATATTATAAAGCATGACCCCCATGGCATCATGCAGGTCTTTGGGCACAGGAAGAAGGTCCTTCAGGAGCTGTTTTCCCCTCAGTGTCATCGAAACGTAGGACACGTGATAGACGCCAGTGAGAACGAGAACCAGGGCTGCGATTCGATGCACAATACCGCGAAGCTCGAAGATCACCGGTGTCAGGGACTGAACCGGCGCCACCCACCACGCATCCGGGAATCTCAGCGCGAACCCTGTTGTCACAAGGGTGAAGAAGCTGAGCATCAGCAGCCCGTGTTGGACTCGTTCGCTCAACGTCATCCTCAGATACAGTCGATGCCCCGCGGGCCTGCGCGGAAGCGATCCACGACGCTCCGCAAGGCGGTGCCGGGATTTCCTGACAAAGTCGAACAGGTTATGAAGAACCATTCCCCCGATAGTGACCGAGATAAGGACGATGTACATGGATGCAACAAGGTACAGGATTCGATCGGAACCCGATGCAGCCACGACGTGGACCGATCCTCTGGCAAAATTTGCATTGGCGCCCGGATGACATCTCCCGCACGTGCGTGCGAGGTTTGCCTTGTTGATGCGCGAGGTCGAATCACTGGAAGGCTTTATATCATGCACCCCATGGCAACTTGCACAGTTCGCAACCTCAATTGCGCCAGCCTTGTTCGCCAGACCATGGTAACTGTCGTCGAAACTCTGCAACCGATCGTTCGCAAGACCGAATTTTGCGTTGAGCTTCACCGAGGCATGGCATGGAGAGCAAACCTGGACGGAGACATTCCTGGAATACACCGGAGAGTGAACATCGTTTGGCGAAAGAATATTGTGTTCGCCATGACAGTCGGTACAAGTTGCCGCCGCATTGATCCCCCGGGCCAAGGCCGTGCCGTGGATGCTCTGTCTGTATTGATCGGCGATTTCACCGTGACAGTTTCCGCAGGTTTCGGCAATATTGTGTCTGGAGACGCTTGATGAAGCATCGGATCCTTTTCGAAGGTCATGGGCACCGTGGCAGTCGACGCACGTGGCAGCTTCTTCATTCCCAGCGTGTACGGCTCTCCCATGGACGCTGTTTTCATAGCTGGCAATGAACGCAGCTGATGGGCCAACGTTCGCCCGGACTTCGGGTTTATCGACATGACATTTCAAACACATGGCGGCAACATTCCGTCGGTTCGTTGCAGCCGCGGTGTCCGAAGAAGCCCTTATCCCATGCTCGTCATGGCAATCGACACATGTCGGCGCCCCGGTGACGCCTCCCGCCAATGCCACCCCATGGTCGGACAAAATGAACTGCGCCTCCTCAGCGGGATGACATCGGGCGCAAGTTTTTTCCGCAAAGGTTTTTCGTTCGGCAACGGAAAGACCCGATAGTCTTCTTACCTCATGATGCGAATGGCAATCAGCGCACCCCGCTGCAGCCTTACCATTCGTCAGTGTCGCATGAATGCTCTGACTGTAGTGACCGACTTGATCACTTTGATGGCAATCGACGCAGGGAATGGGTTTTGAGTTCTTTGCATGAGGAAGGGAGGACGGATCGAGACCTTCATGGCAAGCGACGCAATCCAGGCTGCCGTGGGCTGAGGCCTCGAAGCTTTGGGCGTCAACAGCAAGGGAGACAGTCTTGCCATGGCGAACAGTTGTGAGAGTTGGTTCGCCATGACAGACGATACATTCATTTGCCGCCTGTGCAGGTAGAGCCACTGCCATCATTGCGGCCAACAATCGAGAACGCCATCGAAATATTGGATTTGGCAGATGGATCATGACGGGTTGAGTTGTTTTCGTCGCGGCTGTCCGAATGTCATTCCGACATTTCTGGGCATTTGCGTGCGATTATCAGGCCGTCAATCATCATGCCAACCCGAAATATCGAATTTGTTGAATTTTGCCACAATATCGATCCCAATCTCTGCTAGCATTCCCATATTTCGGAGGTTTTGCTTGGCGAGGTTTGCATGGGTGAGAAAAGCACGTGGCCAAAGGAAGAAGCGCTGGGTAGACAGAGGAAAGCAAAGGGCAATCGTGAGGAAGGGCTAGACGGTAAGAAGTTCTTCAATACGCTGAGAAACGGTGTTAACGTCGAAAGGTTTGTAGAATACCGTGTCCACATGATTCCGCACACGCTGGTCAAACTCAGTGTCTTTGGCATTGTACACATACAACATGAGTATGCGCAGGCACTGCCGAGTCTCACGAAGGCTGTCCAGACGTTCGAGAATTTGCGCTGAGGGAACCGCGTCTATGACAACGAGATCCGCAGCCGAATTCGCAGCAAAAGTCTCCAGCATAGCCAGATTCGTCGTTGTGCTTACGATGTATCGGTCTTGGAACAACATGGAAAGGCTGAAGCAAAAGTTGAGATCCGGACTATAGATCAGGATGCTCTTCTTCTGTTGCGCCCCATCCACCACAGCTGCATCCTGCGATGGTCCTATATTCTTCTTTGCAGATGTCNNGCCTGAAAAACTGCAACTCGTGTGTCACCACCTTGCATGTTGCCAACGGTGGCCATGTGCGCTAATCTGTTTTGAGCGGGCGCATGGAAATGCCCCGTCTATCATGCGCTTTCAAGATATGTGCCAACGACATGGGACACCAGCACCGCAAGAGCGACGGAAAACAGCCCCATGTCCTGAAAACCTGTGAGGATATTCCAAATTGTGGGAAACACCCCTTTGCGTTTCCTAACCCTGCAAAGGGATGTTCAGCTCCTCGATCTTTCTGTAGAGGGACGAAAGTGAGATCTTCAGCGCCCTGGCGGTCGCTTCTTTGTTGTAACTGTTGGATCGTAACACGTGGGTAATATATTGTCGTTCAAATTCGTCGACTGCCTCTTTCATCGAGCGTCGCGCATCGAAGGCGTACACCGTTTCCTCCCGTTGCTCGAAAAACCCTGGAAGCTCATCTATGGTGATGAGGGGACTTTCAGCAAATATGATGGCACGCTCGATGATGTTTTCCAATTCACGGATTTCTCCCTTCCATGAATGCCCCAGCAGGCTCTTCATCACTTCATTATCCACTCCCCGCACATCCTTATTCATTTCCCGTGCGTACTTCTCAACGAAATGTTGCACAAGCAACGGGAGGTCGTCTCCCCGATCTGATAAGGACGGGAGATTGATCTCCACAATGTTCAACCGGTAGAAAAGATCTTCCCTAAACCTGCCTGCTTCCACTTCCTTAGCAAGAACCTTGTTCGTTGATGCGATGATGCGTACATCAACGGCATTCGGTATCGCCGTACCAACGGGCGTCACTTCCTTCAACTCAATAGCGCGAAGCAGTTTCACCTGCAACTGAAAAGGAATCTCGCTCACTTCATCAAGGAAGAGACTTCCGCCGTCAGCCGCCTTGAAGTACCCTTCCTTGTCCGTTGCCGCTCCGGTAAAGGATCCTCGTTTATGCCCGAACAATTCACTTTCGAAAAGATTCTCGACAATCGCGCCGCAATTGACTGCGATGAACTGTTTCTGATTCCTCTTGCTGTTGAAGTGGATCGCCCGCGCCACAAGCTCCTTCCCCGTTCCGCTCTTGCCATGGATGAGCACCGTGCCGTCGGTCGCAGAGACTTTCTTGATCGTATAGAAAATTTTCTGCATCGCCGGACTCTGACCGATGATATTGGTAAAGTCGAACCGCCGATCCAACTCGCCGCGGAGGAGCTTGTTCTCAATGCTTACGCGCCTGTTCGCCAGCAGACGAGTAACCTTGACGATCAATTCGTCGAACTCCACCGGCTTTAGAATGTAGTCCACGGCCCCCTTGCGAAGGGCCTGGATGGCGGTGTCGATCGAGCCGTATGCAGTAATAATGACGACAAGCGTTTCGGGACAAAAGCGCGCAACATGGGCGAGGAGCTCAATGCCCTTCATTTCAGGCATTTCGAGATCCGTTATGACAAGATCGATGTTGTCCTCTTTGAGGATATCGACCGCCACCTTGCCGTTGGGGGCCTCACGCACCCGAAACCCTTCTTTCGAGAGAACGAACGAGAGAGATTCCCGAATGATGTCTTCGTCATCGACAATGAGAATGGACTCTGCCATAGGACCCCGAGAAAAATGGTTAAACCGCTGCGTCCGCCGCAATCATTCGAGATGAGCCGAATACTCTTTGGTACTGAGCGGAAACGTGATGGTGAAAGTCGTCCCTTTTCCCCACTCACTTTCCACACCAATGTCCCCCCCAAGACTCCTCATGATACCGTAACTCACCCAGAGACCCAGTCCGGTCCCCTCGCCGACGCGCTTTGTGGTGAAGAAGGGTTCGAAAATTTTCGCCATGTGTTCCTGCTGTATGCCTTGCCCGTTATCGACAATCGTCACTCGCACCATCTCACCGTCACGATCCACCTCTGAGGTAATTGTTCCTTTCTTCCCCTGAAGTGCATCGACGGCGTTCAGGAGAATATTGATGAACACCTGCGAGATCTGATCGGGAACCAGGGACAGCAGAGGAATCTGCATCCGCACGCGGGTCAGGAATGTCACATCCTTCGCTTTCTTTCCCATCTTCACAATCTCGACTGCCTCGGCGAGGTTCTTGACAATGTCGGTCGGCACGACCTGGTAGTTCGAGGGCCGGGAGAAATCCACGAGATCGCGGATGATCTTTGTGATCCGATGGACCTGCGTTTCCACGAGTCCCAGCTTTTCACGCGCTGGGGGATCGTCGATCGTCCGCTTCAAGACCTGGACAAGAGAGGAAATTGAGGCAAGAGGATTTCCCACTTCGTGCGCGATGCCGGCCGCAAGGGTTCCGATGCTCTCCATCTTCTGTGAATGCATGAGCTGCTGCTCAAGCTGCCTCTGTTCCGTGACGTCCCGGTGAGACCCAAGGTATCCTTCGACACGCCCCTCGCTGTTGATGATGGGTGATATCAAGAGCTGCGTGTACAATGGCTCTCCATTCTTGCGGCGGTTCTCCACTTCCCCTTGCCAGACCTTTCCGGCACTAATAACTTTCCATATCTTGCGCCAAAATTCCGGGGGGTATTTCCGACTGGAAAGGACGTTGGGGTTCTGACTGATCAATTCCTCTTTCGAATAACCCGACGCTTTTTCAAACGCCGGGTTGACATACACCATGTTGCCGTCGGCATCGGTGATCTGAATGGGATTGACCGTGTAATGGACAACATTCGAAAACCTGAGGAGGTCCAGTTCTCTTTGTTTCGTCTCCGAAACATCGCGCGCAAAAACATACAGATGGGTTCCATCTTCCCCTTCCGCAGTTCCAATCGT